>NZ_FR886578.1:0-81244 GCF_000436575.1 Clostridium sp. CAG:265 | reverse complement strand
GAATCTGGAATTTTTTCGGTAATTGAATATCCTAAAAACCATCTATATGCTAAATTTACTTCTATATCTTTAACTAACTGCCTTTCGGAGCGTATGCCATAAAGATATCCTATAAATAACATTTTAAATAATACTACTGGATCAACAGCTGGTCGACCATTTGTATGACAATACAAATCCCTAGTTAAATCCCTAATGAATGAAAAATCTATATATTTATCAATTTTCCTTAATAAATGGTCTTGTGGGACTAATTCTTCTAACATTACTACTTCTATTTCACTTTGTGCTTCTTTTCTTTCGTTTATCATTGATAAAACCTCTATGTAACAAATTTATATATTTTAAATTATATTACATATTTGGATAAAAATAAAGACTGCTGACACTTTGTCAACAGTCTGAAGCGGATTATTACTAATCCGCTTTTTCTCATTATTGACCATATTTATAAAATTACTATTATAGGGTAAAAAATACTTTTATTTTGCTATGCCAATATCTTTTCTATAGTATTTCCCTTGGAAGTTAACTAACTCCACTTTTTCATATGCATCTTTTCTTGCTTCTTCTACTGTAGTTCCTAAACCAACAACAGATAATACCCTACCACCGCTAGTTCTTAAAATTTCATCTTGTAGCTGTGCTCCTGCTAAAAATACTTTATCTTTTATAGATTCATCAATGGTAATTTCAAAGCTTTTTTCAAAACTTCCTGGATAGCCACCTGATGCTAAAACCACATTAACACAAGCTCCATCCATCCATTTAACTTCCACTTCATTTAACCTTTGTTCTAGTGCAGCTTCAATAATCTCCACCAAATCACTTTCCATTAAAGATAAAACTGATTGTGTTTCAGGATCTCCCATTCTTACATTATACTCTAAAAGGTAAGTTCCCTTTTTAGTAATCATTAGACCAAAGAAAATTATTCCTTTAAAATCAAAGCCTTCTTCCTTAATACCATTTAAAGTCTTTGTCATGATATTTTCTTCAAAATCCTTCATTACCTCTTCTGTAACGTATGGGTTTGGAGCCACAACTCCCATACCTCCAGTGTTTGGACCATTGTTACCATCAAAAATTTGCTTATGGTCTTTAGCTGAAATAAAAGGTATTATAGTTTTACCATCACAAATTGAAAGTATTGATGCTTCTACACCTTCCAAGAACTCTTCTATAACAACCTTTTGTCCAGCACCTTTAAATATATCAGATACCATAAAATCATCGATGGTATTTAAAGCCATCTCCTTAGTTTCTGCTATAACAACACCTTTACCAGCTGCTAAACCATCAGCTTTGATAACTATTGGGTATTCACAGCTTTCTAAATATGCTTTTGCTTCATTACAGTCAGTAAAAGTACCATACTCGGCAGTTTTAACTCCATACTTTTTCATAAAGTCTTTAGAAAAGCTTTTGCTACCTTCCAGCTGTGCACCATTTTTATCTGGCCCAAAACATTTTAGGCCAGCTTCCTTAAATTTATCTGTAATCCCTTTAGTTAATGGGTCTTCTGGTCCAACAACAGTTAATGCTATATCATTGTTCTTAGCAAAAACAACTAATTCATCTATATCTGTTATATTTATATTTTCACATTTATTTTCTATGGCAGTTCCACCATTACCAGGAGCTACAAATATCTTAGAAACCTTATTGCTTTTAGCCATCTTCCAAGCCAATGCATGCTCTCTACCACCAGAACCAACTAATAAAACTTTCATTATAAATCCTCCATCATTCGAACATTATAAATAATTGAATGTAGAATTAAAAATGAAAAATTAACTTACATTATATCAATATGATGGATTAACTTTTAATTTTTCATTTTTAATTTTTAATTTTTTTAGTGTTTAAAGTGTCTTACTCCTGTAAATACCATAGCAATTCCATGTTTATTGCAGGCATCTATTGATAATTGATCTCTTATTGATCCACCTGGTTGAATTATTGCCTTTATACCATACTTAGCACATTCATCAACAATATCATTAAATGGGAAGAATGCATCTGAAGCTAATATAGTTGCCCCTTCACCTCTTCTAAGTGCATCTTGTGTTGGCCAAATTCTATTAACTTGTCCACCACCAATACCAACAGCAACTCCGTCCTTCACTGTTACTATGGCATTAGATTTAACGTATTTAACAACCTTCATACCAAAGATCATATCTCTCATTTCTTCATCAGTTGGAGCTTTTTCAGTTACAACTTTCATTTCATCTAAAAGCTTAGTGTCTTCTTCTTGTACTAAAATACCACCATCAACTGTTACCATATATTTTTTAGCACATGGTTTAGTATTACATTTAATTACTCTTAAATTCTTCTTAGCTCTTAATACTTCTAAAGCATCTTCATCATACCCTGGAGCTGCAATAACTTCTAAGAATATCTTAGACATCTCTTCTGCAGTTGCCTTATCAATAGTTCTATTAATTGCTACAATTCCTCCAAAGATTGAATCTGGATCTACATCATGAGCTTTTTTATAAACTTCTAAAACAGACTCTCCAATAGCTACACCACAAGGAGTATTATGTTTTAATGCACAACAAGCTATTTCTTCAAATTCATTAGCTACTTTCCAAGCAATATCTAAATCTTTAATATTGTTATAAGATAACTCTTTACCATTTAAAACTTCAAAGTCTTCCATAGCTCCATCAAATTCAGTTGATGTGTAATATGCTGCGTTTTGATGTGGATTTTCTCCATATCTTAAAGATTGTTTCTTCTTATATGATACTGAAAGGTATTCTGGATATTCTTCATCTCCTAATAGGAAGTTAGAAATAGCTGCATCATATGCACTCATAAGGTTAAATACTTTTCCTGCTAATTTCTTTCTTAAAGCATAACTTACATCACCAGTTTCCTTTATTTCATTCATAACAGCTTCATAGTCAGCTACATCTGAAATAACTACAACGTCTTGAAAGTTTTTAGCTGCTGCTCTTAGCATTGTTGGTCCACCAATATCAATGAATTCAACTTTTTCTTCAAAAGATAAGTTCTCTCTAACCTTTTCAAAGAATGGATATAAATTAACTATTACCATATCAATAGTATCTATATTTCTTTCCTTGATAGTTTCCATATGCTCTTCATTATCTCTTATTGCAAGAATACCAGCATGAATAATAGGATGTAATGTTTTAACTCTTCCATCTAACATTTCTGGGAAATTTGTTACTTCATTAACTTCAGTAACCTTTAACCCATTATCCTTTAAGTGCTTGTAAGTTCCTCCTGTTGAAATTATTTCAACACCATTTTCTGATAAGAATTTAGAAAAATCTAATATACCTTCCTTATTGAACACACTAATTAACGCTCTCTTAATCATATAAAAAGCCTCCTATTTATCTATCTTTACTATTCCGTCTATTATTTGAATTTTCTTATCACCAATAAGCTCTATTGCCTTTGGTAACAATTTATGCTCTTGTACTAATACTCTTTTTTGTATATCTTCTGCAGTATCTTCAAAATACACCGGTACTGTTTCTTGTAAGATGATTGCTCCACCATCTACTTCTTCATTAACAAAATGCACTGTACATCCTGTGTATCTTACCCCTGATTTCTTTACTGCATTATGAACATGCATTCCATACATCTTATCACCGCAAAAGCTTGGAATTAATGATGGATGGATGTTGATTATTCTATTTTTAAATTCTCTCAGTATTTCCCCATCCAAAATTGAAAGATATCCTGCTAAAACTATTAAGTCTACTTTACCTTTAGTCAGCTCTAGTATTTTATTTGAAACTTCACTGCCATATTCTTTTTTAGATACAACAAAAGTTTCAACACCTGCATTTTTTGCTCTTTCCAAGCCATAAATACCTTCCTTACTGCCAATAACCATTTCCACTTGATAGTTTTTGTTTTCATAATCTAAAATTGACTGGAGGTTAGAACCTCCACCAGATACAAGTACTGCTATTTTAAGCAAACTCCTTCACCTCCAGCTGTAACAACGCCAATTTCGTATGCCTTTTCGCCCATAGCTTCTAATTCATTTAAAATAGCTTGTACATCAGCTTCATTTACACATAAAACAAATCCTATACCCATGTTAAATGTATTATACATATGATCTCTAGCAACGCCTCTGCTAATCATATCTTCAAAGATTGCTGGCAATGGATAGCTGTCTTTTCTTATTTCAGCTGTAAGCTCTGCTCCATTAAACATTCTTGGAACATTTTCTATAAATCCACCACCTGTTATATGGCTCATCCCTTTAATATTAAACTTTTCAATTAAGCTTAATACTGGCTTTACATATAATTTAGTTGGTGTAATAAGCGTCTTCCATACCTCTTCACCATTAAACTCTTCATTTAAATCAGTATATAGTTTTCTTACTAAAGAAAATCCATTAGAATGTACTCCTGATGAAGCTATACCTATAAGCTTGTCACCTGGCTTAATGTCTTTTCCATTGATGATTTTATCCTTATCTACAATACCTACAGCAAAACCTGCAATATCATATTCTCCTTCTTTATAGAACCCTGGCATTTCAGCAGTTTCTCCACCAATTAGAGCACAACCTGACTCTACACATCCATCTGATACTCCTTTGACTAAATCAGCAGCCACTTCTGCTTCTAGTTTTCCGCAAGCTATATAATCTAAGAAAAATAGTGGTTTTGCACCATGACATAAGATATCATTAACACACATAGCAACACAGTCAATACCTACAGTGTCATATTTCTTTGTTTTGAAAGCTAATTCTAACTTGGTACCAACTCCATCTGTACCTGACACTAAAACTGGTTTTTTATATCCTTCTGGTAATTCCACCATTCCAGCAAAACTTCCAAGACCATTTAACACATATTCACTCATTGTTCTACTGGCATATTCTTTTATTAGCTTTACTGATCTATAACCTTCTTCTATATTAACTCCAGCTTCTTTATATGTTATCATTATTAAATCCTACCTTTCTTATGCACCTTTTTCTTCTATAGGAGTTGCCACAGGATATACTCCATTGAAACATCCTACACAATAACCTTGATCTTCCTTAAAACAATTATACATACCCTTCATTGATAAGTATCCAATAGAATCACAACCAATTGCTTCTCTGATTTCTTCTAATGAATGATTTGCTCCTATAAGCTCTTTTCTGTATGGAGTATCTATTCCAAAGTAACATGGATATTTAACCACAGGCGATGCCACTAAGAAATGTACTTCTTTTGCTCCTACTCTTCTTAAAGATTCAACTAAATGCTTAGAGGTTGTTCCTCGTACAATTGAATCATCTATTAAAATTACTCTTCTATTTTTTACATTAGCTTTTAATGGATTTAATTTTACTGCTACAGCTCTTTCTCTTATTTCTTGAGAAGGAGTAATAAAAGTTCTACCTACATATCTATTTTTTACAAAACCTGTATCATATGGTATTCCTGAAGCTTTAGAATATCCTATAGCTGCTGGTATTCCTGAATCTGGTACTGCTACTACCACATCTGCTTCAATGTTATGTTCTTTAAACAATTGCTCCCCAGCTCTTATTCTTGATTCATGTACATCAAGTCCATCAATTATCGAATCTGGTCTAGCAAAGTATATATATTCAAATGCACAAGTTTGACATTGCGTATTTTCTGAATATCTGTATGAATTAATACCTTTTTCATCTATGACAATTATCTCACCTGGTTCTATATCTCTAACTAGTTCTGCACCAACAGCATCAAGGGCACAACTTTCTGATGATAAGATATATCCTTCATCAATCTTTCCTAAACATAAAGGTCTTATTCCATGTGGATCTCTAACACCTATAAGCTTATTTTCTGTTAAGATAACCATGGCAAAAGAACCTCTTACTGCCTGAATAGCATCTAAAATTGCTTTTTCAACACCTTTCTTAGCTCCTCTAGCTATAAGGTTTGCTATAACTTCTGAATCTATTGATGTATGGAACACATGTCCAGCCTCTTCCAATAACTCTCTTATAACATCTGCATTAACAAGCGTTCCATTATGAGCCATTGCAATAGATCCTAATTTGCTTTGACTTAAAAGTGGCTGCGCATTTTCTATCCTTGTATCACCAGATGTGGAATATCTAACATGCCCAATAGCTATATTCCCTTTTAATATTGCAAGACTTTCTTGTGAAAAGGCTTCTGTAATAAGCCCCATTCCTTTATGCATATTTATTTCAGCTCCATTGGCAACTGCTATACCAGCACTTTCCTGCCCTCTATGTTGAAGTGCATATAATCCATAATAAGTCATTGAAGCAACATCCATTTCCTTATTTGAATAAACACCAAATACACCGCATTCATCCTTAAACTTATCATTACTTGGATCCATTATAATATTGTCTACCTTAAGACTCATTCTTAATACCCCCGAAACTTAATGTAAAATGTAGAATTAAAAATTAAGGAGAAAATTTCATCCTCAATTTTTAATTTTTCATTATAAATTATTTTTGAAGTCTGCTTAATATTTCAACATAGGCATCTTTAACATTTCCTAAGTCTCTTCTAAATCTATCTTTATCAAGCTTTTCTCCAGTTGTCGCATCCCAAAATCTGCAAGTATCTGGTGAAATTTCATCTGCCAAAACTATTTCACCATTATATCTTCCAAATTCTAATTTAAAGTCTATAAGATTAATGTTAGCTTTTAAAAATAATCCCTTTAAAATATCATTAACTTTTGCTGTTAATTCATATATCTTATTTAACTCTTCAAAAGTAGTTGCTCCTATGGCTACTGCATGATAGTCATTTATTAATGGATCTCCTAGAGAATCATCTTTATATGATAATTCAAATACTGTAGTCTTAAGCTCTGTTCCTTCTTCTAATCCTAATCTCTTAGCCATTGAACCAGCTGCCACGTTTCTAACTATTACTTCTAGAGGTACTATTTCTACCTTCTTACATAATTGTTCTCTATCATTTAACTTTTCAATAAAGTGAGTTGGTACTCCATTTTGTGCTAAAATTTCAAATAATGTAGCTGTTATAGCATTATTCATTACACCTTTATCTTCTATTTGACCTTTCTTTTCTCCATTGAAAGCAGTTGCATCATCTTTGTAATATACAATTACTTCATCAGCTTTATCTGTAGCATATATTTTCTTTGCTTTACCTTCGTACATCATTTCTAATTTTTCCATTATAGATCCACTCCTTCACCATTTTCAGCAATAAATTTTTCTTTCATATCTTTTCTATATTTAATTAATTTAGCTTTAAGCTCTTTATCACCAATTGATAACATTTGTACAGCCAACATTCCTGCATTGTAAGCATTATTGATACCTACAGTTGCCACTGGAATTGATTTTGGCATTTGCACTATTGAAAATAATGCATCAAGACCTTCTATTGCTCCTTTACAAGGAACTCCTATGACAGGAATTACTGTTTGTGAAGCAATTACACCTGGAAGGTGTGCTGCAAGGCCTGCACCAGCAATTATTACTTCACAGCCTTCAGCTTCTATATCTCTTAAAGTTTCTTCTAACTTTTCAGGAACTCTATGAGCTGATAAAACATATGCTTTATATGAAATACCAAATTCCTTTAAACAGTTAGCAGCTCCCTTCATTATTTCCGTATCAGATTTTGATCCAAAAAATATTGCAACTCTCATAAAAAACGCTCCTATCTAAAGTATTTAACACCTGATTCAAAGATCTTTTGATCGAAGTTTCCAGGAACATTTACATATAGGTCTTCTCCAATTCTTTCAGAGTGTCCCATCTTCCCTAAAACTCTTCCATCAGGACTTGTTATTCCTTCTACTCCTAAAACTGAACCATTTGGATTAAATGGCATGTCCAGTGATACATGTCCTTCTAAATCCACATATTGAGTAGCTATTTGATCATTAGCAATTAATTGTCTTAATAGCTCTTCATTTGCAATAAATCTACCTTCCCCATGAGATATTGCTACATTGTGAATATCCCCTACATTTACTTCACTAAACCAAGGTGATTTGTTAGATGTAATCTTAGTTCTTATTATTGAGCTCATATGTCTATTGATATTATTGTAAGTTAATGTTGCCATATTCTCTTCTATATCAACTATTTCACCATATGGTACTAAACCTAATTTAATTAATGCTTGGAATCCGTTACAGATACCTAATACTAATCCATCTCTATTTTTTAGTAAATCATTTACTGCATCTTTAATTCTTTCATTTCTAAAGATTGTAGCAATAAACTTTCCTGATCCATCTGGTTCATCTCCTGCTGAGAATCCTCCTGGAATCATTATTATTTGACTTTCTCTTATTTGTTTTTCCAGTGCTTCAATTGATTCAAGTAATGCACTCTTAGAGTAATTCTTAAACACTAATTCTGTAGTTTTAGCTCCTGCCTTAGTAAATGCTCTATTGCAGTCATATTCACAGTTTGTTCCTGGAAATACTGGTATAATTACTCTTGGTTTAGCAGTCTTGATGCTTGGACTACTTTGTAATATTATTTTCTTTTCTTCAACCTTAATTTCTAGAACTGATTCTTGTGACTTTTCAGTTTTAATTTTAAACACTGTAGATAATTTCTTTTCATATACATTTATTAAATCATCTATATTGAAAGTGAAATCATATTCTTCTGATATAATTACAGGCTTTTCTATAGTTTCACCAATTACTTTATAGCTACATCCCTCAAAGGCTTTATTTAAGTCTTCATCAGTTGCTACCTCTACTATTACACTTCCATAATTTAAGCCAAATAACTCTTCCTTGCTTAAACTATTGAATTTAATACCAATCTTATTACCAAATGATATTTTAGAAAGTGTTTCTGCTATTCCACCAAATCTAACTGTTGAAGCTGATAACACTTTTTTATTAGAAGTTAATTTATATAATGCTTCTAAGTTGTTTTTAAATGTTTCAACATTTAATGTATAATCATCATTTTTCTCAGCCATTAGTAATACTAATTTACTTCCAACTTTCTTAAGTTCATTAGAAACTATCTTACTTGCCTTTTCCACAGCTACTGCAAAAGATACAAGTGTTGGTGGTACATCTAATTGACCAAAGCTTCCTGACATTGAATCTTTTCCACCTATAGCTGGAAGTCCTAAATCACTTTGAGCTTGATATGCACCTAGTAATGCAGCAAATGGTTTACCCCATCTTGATGGATTATTACCTAATCTCTCAAAGTATTCTTGGAATGTTAATCTTATTTTTCTATAATCTCCACCCATAGCAGCTATTTTTGTTACAGATTCTATTACTGCATAATAAGCCATATGATATGGACTCCACATACCAAGTTCAGGATTAAATCCATAACTCATTAGTGTAGCATCTTTACTTTCACCATTTAAAACTGGTATTTTTGCTACCATACCTTCTGCTGGAGTTAATGCATACTTTCCACCAAAAGGCATCATTACTGTTCCTGATCCAATGGTAGAGTCAAATCTTTCAACTAACCCCTTTTGTGAAGCCACGTTAAGTTCTGTAAGAGTTTTCATCCATCTTTCCTTAACATTAACTTCTTCACCTATAGCTAATGGATATTCTTTTGGTAGTTCTACTTTTACATCAGTAGTTTGTCTAGCTCCATTTGTATCTAAGAATTCTCTTTTTAAATCTACTATCTTTTCACCTCTCCAGAACATTCTTAGACGTTCAGTATCTGTTACTTCTGCCACAACAATAGCTTCTAAGTTTTCTTCTGCTGAAAGACTGATAAATTCTTTAGCATCTTCCTTATTTACTACTACTGCCATTCTTTCTTGTGATTCAGATATTGCTATCTCAGTTCCATCTAAACCTTCATACTTCTTAGGAACCATATCTAAGTTTATATCTAATCCTCTTGTTAATTCACCTATTGCAACTGAAACTCCACCAGCACCAAAGTCATTACATCTCTTGATCATCTTAGCTACTTTTTCATTTCTAAATAATCTTTGAATTTTTCTTTCTGTTGGTGGATTACCTTTTTGAACTTCTGCTCCACATGTATTTATTGACTCTTCAGTATGTTCTTTTGATGAACCTGTTGCTCCACCTATACCATCTCTTCCTGTTCTTCCTCCTAAAAGGATTACTAAATCTGAAGCTTTTGGTTCTTCTCTTACAACATTTTCTTTTGGTGCTGCTGCTATAACAGCTCCTACTTCCATTCTTTTAGCTACATAATTTGGATGATATATTTCTGATACTTGTCCTGTTGCAAGTCCAATTTGATTACCATATGAGCTATATCCATGAGCTGCCCCTAAAACGATAGTTCTTTGTGGAAGCTTTCCATTTAAAGTTTCATCAATTTCTACTGTTGGATCAGCTGCTCCTGTTACTCTCATAGCTTGATATACATATGTTCTACCTGATAATGGATCTCTAATAGCTCCTCCAAGACAAGTTGCTGCACCACCAAAAGGTTCAATTTCTGTTGGGTGATTGTGAGTTTCATTTTTAAACATTACAAGGTACTCTTCATTACCATTATCAGTTTCTATGTTTACATTTATAGAACAAGCATTTATTTCTTCTGAAACATCTAAATCTTCTAATAAACCTTTTTTACGCATTTCCTTCATAACAATTACTGCTATATCCATAAGATTTTCATCTCTAGTAGTTTCCTTGCCATAAACAAAATCTCTTGACTTTAAATATGCATTATAAGATTTAATAAGAGGATTATTTAGCTTTCCTTCTTCTATTTCTACATTTTCTATAGCTGTTGAAAATGTTGTATGTCTACAATGGTCTGACCAATAAGTATCAATTACTTTTATTTCAGTGATACTTGGATTTCTCTCCTCATTCTTGAAATAATCTCTTATCATAAGAAGGTCATTAACACTCATAGCTAATCCTAATTCTTTATGGTAAAAAGCAATTTCTTCGTCATTTTTTTGTATGAATCCATTTACTATTTCCACATCTTTTGGATCTTCAAGCTCACTTAAAAGCTCTTTACTATATATATCTACTTCTCTTGAATCAACTGGGTTAATATAGTAATGCTTAATTTTTTGAACTTCTTCTTCACTTAAATTTCCCTTTAAAATAATTACTTTAGCAGTTTTCACTTCTATTCTCTTTCCTGCAGTCAATAATGCATAACATTCTGATGCTGAATCAGCTCTTTGGTCGTATTGACCTGGTAAATATTCAACAGCAAAAGCTATTTCTTCATTGTCCATAGGTATCTTCTCTTCATAAAGATTATCTACAGTTTTCTCTGAAAAAACTGAATATAATGATTTTTTATACTCTTCTTCATTGACCTTTCCTAAAATATATTTATTTACTACTCTTACATTTTCTAAACTTTCTACTCTAAGATTTGTCTTAAAATCTTCTAAAAGGCTCTTACCTTCAACATTAAATCTATTTTTCTTTTCAACAAATATACTTTTACACCCTATCATTTCATGCCTCCATTCAGTTTTGAGAATACGAATATTAATTTATTTTATGTAATTATTTTTCGTTTATATTATTATACTAACAATGAATTTTTACTTTGTCAATGCATTTTTCTCTTTTTATACCAATTAAGGAATTTAATTTATACATTTTACGAATATTATCGGCAGTTTCATATATAAATATATATATTTATATATAAAAAAAGCCACATGCTTATGCATGCAGCAAAAAAATACGTAACCCTGCTCCGGCTCCTTATTATTTTGTACAGTTTGGACGCTTTATATTCTTAAAGATACATAAATCAGATTATTTTATCAAGCTCTTTAGCATATTCTTTAGAATATTCAGTTATTTCCTTAGGATATCCTACATATTCTAACACCTTAATGGCATTTCTAGTTTTAGATATTCCATTTTTTATCTTATAATCAAAAGTCATTCCATTTTTCTTATCAACATTTTCAGCAAAATACCTAAATTCATATTTATCATTTAACATATCCGTTAGCTCTCTATCATGAGTAGCCACAAATGTTATGGCATTATATCTGTTTATATATTCTAAAATTGCAGCCGATGATGCAACTCTTTCAATAGGATTTGTCCCTCTAAATATTTCATCTATCATGCAAAATACAGGTACTTCTTTTTTAAGTGCTTCAATAATTCTAAGAATCCCCTCAACTTCTGCCATATAATAGCTTTTTCCAGCATTAACATCATCCTTAGGACTTATTGAAGTAACTATATTAAATATTGAGCCTTCATATTTTTCTGCTAGTACCAAATCAAAAACTTGCGCAAGAATAATATTTACTCCCACCATCCTTAAGAATGTTGATTTACCAGACATATTGCTTCCTGTAAGCACCATTCCCTTTTTATTTAAATGTATTGTATTGGCAACAGGTTCTTCTAGTAATGGATGTATTCCATTTACTATATTTATATTAACCTGATTTTTAAACACAGGCTTTGTTATATATTCTTCCTTAGCCTCTATGAATCCACATATAGATATATATGCTTCTATTTCTCCTAAAAGTTCGTATAGCTTTAAGATACTTTCCTTTTTATCATTTAATTCATTAATTACTCCATAGTAAGCACTTTCAACAGTTAAAAATGGTACTGAAAATATTTCAAGAAACCCTCCATACATGGTAAAAATATGTATTATGCTTATCTTACTTACAACTCCCTGAAGCCCTTTCATAACCTTTTTTATTTCTTCATTATTTACTATACTCTCACCTTTAAGTTTACCTATCTTTTCTGCTGCATCTAGCATCCTATTTAAATAAATAAGGCCTCCAGTGGAAACATTTTTACGTTCCTTTTCTGCAATAAAAAGATTAATCCACATATTTAAAGCCAAGGCAGCTAAAAATTCTGGTCTTTGTAGAAATATGGACAGTAGTAAAAATGTTATGGGCATTACTTTCCCTAAGATATTGTATATTATATACTTACTCTTATTAGGTTTTCTTTCGCTTTCAATCATTTCAATAAACCTATTCTTCTTATCATATCCCAAGTTAAAGAAAATTAACTTTAGTTTAGCTCTTAAGTCTATATCATTTTTTATAGCTTCTATATTCTTTCCTCTTTCAACTATTTCTTCTTTATTAATAAGAGGATTTCTTAGCATACTATACAAAATTGCTTCTCCCACACTGGAGTAACTTCTATCTATTTTTCTAAATACTTCATCCATATTCAAATCATACCAAGTCTGATCATCTAATGTATATTCATCTTCCTCTCTCATATCAAAAAAGCATCTTATGTCATCTATAGCTGTAACTATCCTCTTTTCCTCTCCATGATATCTTTTAAAAACTTCTAATTTTCCTTTTTTGTCATTTACTACATAATATACTGCAAAAATAACTATAATTAAAATCATTAAATATCCCATATTACCCTCCTCAGCTTATATTTGTTTTAAAAAAACAAATTCTTTATCAGTAGAATATTCTGCTGAATACTTAAATGATAAGTCAACGAATTTCTTAATATCATCTATCTCTGTAATATTATTAGAAGCCATATATCTTACCATTAGTCCTCTAGCCATTTTAGCCTCTGTAGCTTTAACTTTTATTTTTCCATCTTCATTAAGTTCCCCAAAGACACAAGTTATAAAAACATCATCTTCACTTAAATATTTCTCTATACATTTACTATATTCCTTTGATGCTAAATTCAAGATCACATTACTTTCTTTTCTTAATTCATTGTACAGGCTATCCCCCCAAAATTCATAAAGATTTTTCTTATCATCTACCTTAAGTTTTGCTTGCATTTCTAATCTATAAGGTACTACTCCATCAAAAGGATTAAGCACACCATAAAATCCTGATAAAATCTTTAAATGAGATTTTATATAGTTAAATTCTTCTTCAGAAAAAGAATCTGGCGACATATATTTATATTGAATTCCTTCATATGTCAAAATTGCTGGCGATAGATTTTTATCTAAATTCATATATTTATACCTATCATAATTTAATTCTGCTATATCATCATTACATACAAGCAGCTTCTTTAATTCATCATAAGAAAGAGATTTCAATTTATCATAAAGGATATTTGTTTTATCCATAAATACTGGTTTATATTCATTAACTAAATCATCATTATTTACATTCATCTTTTTTGCTGGTGAAATAATTATGTTCATACTTTTTCAACTCCTAATATTAATTATTATTTAGTATAACATATTATTTACCTTTTAAAAATAAAGTTTAACAAAGTAAAATAGAGTGTTTTTTCCACTCTATTTTCTTATATACTTATCTTTAAATATATCTTTAAACTGATTTCCACACCTTTCAAGCTCTCCCAAAACAGTAATTATACCTTCTTCACTACTAAACCAATTTTCCTTATTAATCCCTTTAACTTCTGAAGGGCAAATAATAAAATTAGTGTTCTCATATACAGTTTCATAGTACATAAGACAACGTCTTGCATGAAAGCTTTTGCAACAGATAATTGCAGTTTTTATTTCCATATCTAATTTATCGGTAACCATTTTTGAATATAAAGCATTTTCATATGTAAAAGTTGCTTTATCTTCTTTTAATATTGCCTCTTCCTTGACGCCGTTTTTAATTAATACATCTTTAAGGAATTCCCATTCTGTTTCATATTCTTTATTATATATATGATTCTTGGAAGCTACGCCAGAAAAACTCCCTAGAAGCTTGCTATACCTTCCAGAGGGCAATACATATGGTGCATATCCTTCTTTCCAAAGCCTTGCACCCTCTTCTGCAATCTCTGGATATGATCCTCCTGGCAAAAAAATAATATCTGCTTTTTTTGGTTCATTACATAAAAAAATAAATTCACTAATATCCTTTAAATAAATCATTTTCTACCCTTTATAGCCTGTCCCATTTCTTATTAATTATAAAATCACTATAGATTTCATTGGCTGTATTTACAACCTCTTTATCAAAATCCATTGCCTTTAACAATTTAATGGCATTTCTTGTTTTAGAAGGCCCCTTATGAAGCTTATAATCAAATAACACTTCTTTATCTGTCACTGTTTCTCTAAAATGATAATTATCATATTTTTCTCCTAGCATCTCTGTAAGTTCCATATCATGGGTAGCCACTAAAATCTTAGCCTTTGATTCTTTGCCATAATCTAAGATAGATGCAGAGGCAGCTATTCTTTCAACGGTATTTGTCCCCTTTAAGATTTCATCTATAAAAGCTAAAACACGTATTTCACCATTTAATGAATTTAATAGTCTCTTTAAACTTTTTATTTCTGCAATAAAGTAACTATCTCCTTCTAAGATATCATCCTTAATGGCCATTGATGTCACAACCTTAGAAAACTTACATTTATAGCTAGAACATAAAGCTGTATTCAATCCTTGTGCCAAAATACAATTTAAAGCTATAGCTTTAATAAAAGTAGATTTTCCTGAAGCATTTGACCCAGTAAATATTATGTTGTCCTTTATGAAAATGGAATTTTTCACTGGCTCATCAATAAGAGGATGATAAAGGTTTTCCAACTCTATATAATCTTTCTCTAAAAATATAGGCTGACAGAATTCTTGAAGGCTTGCCCTATAATAAGCTACAGATAAGGCAAAATCTATCATTGCTATTAAATCATATATTTCTTGGAATTCTTTTTTATTCTTTTCTAATATGGAGGCCATATTATGATATGCTATTATATCTACCATAAAAAACATCTTTAAATACTCTAAAACTAAATCAGCATCTAGCAATGCTGAACTATTTTTTCTTACTAATGAATAGCTATATCTCTTTATCTTATTTAACTCTCTACAATTAGCTAATATCTTTCTAAATTTCTTTTTATATTTTCTAAATTCCTTATGATTTATTTTACATAACTTCTGACAAACAATAACATTATTTATTAAATAATTCATAATCTTAAAGCTATCTTCTAAGACAGTTTTACCACTTTGATAAAATAGTATATTGGCACAAAAGAAAAATATGGATAATCCAATTCCTATTTTAGAATTTATAATACATAACAGCAGCGAAGCAATAAATCCTCCTGCTAAAATAGGATATTTAAAATATCCTTGCACCTTATTAAATTGTGGTCTATATATAAAATTAAATACTTTTGGATCATTTAGTTTTCCAATGGTAGAAAGATTGTATCTAATTTCATTTCTTAAGTCTTCATTTTCTGAAAACACCTTAATAAGCCCTTCTAATTCATCCCATTTTTCTTTACTATACTTTATTTCCTTAATACTTTTATATAAATATGCTTCACCTAGGGTAGTATTAGTATAATTTATCCTTTGAAATACATTATTCATATCCAAATCATTCCAGGTAATTTCATCAATTACCTCTTCTTCATTTTCATTTTCATTTTCTTTCCTGGCTTTGTAAAAATCTTTTAAAAACTCTATATTAGCTTCTTTATTATAGTTTTGCGGTTCTTTACCAAAACTCTTATTATATTTTAAAAACAATTTTTCTTTTCTTTTACTACTGCTAAAATACACTGTACAAATAAATAACACTATAAGCATTGCGATAATTGCAAGCTTTGTCCACATTCCTATCTCCACTTATTCCTCCCCTTTATTCCATATTATTTTTTTCCTTTTTATCTTTTAGAGCATATTCCCTAAAGTCTTTAGTTTTAGACCAGTATTCTATTCCCCAGTTTTCAAAATTCCACTGCTCCATATATTCATTGCACTCATAATCTATATACCAAAGCACTTCATCTTTCACAATAAAATTGGTTGGAAAATAATCTATATTAATATTAAGAGGATATAATATCTTACACATATTCCGCACTTGTAAGATATATTCATCTTTCATCTTATCTTCTTCAACCTATAGCAAGGGAACTTTCTAAATAGTACCTAGCTTGCACTAAATACATTACAATTCTATCTAACATTTAAATCCCCACCCCTCTTTACTTTTACATTTTATACATAATTATACAGTAGAATATAATAAATTAAAACTGCTAAAACTGAAGATAAGCTTTTTATGAAATAACATTAATCTTTATATAGCTTGGCCATATAGTATTCATCTACATATTTATCATCTATAATCATTGCATTTTTTCTAGTGCCTTCTATTTTAAATCCATTCTTTTCATAAAGATGTTTAGCTACTATATTAGAAGAAACAACAGTAAGTTCAAGCCTTGTTAGATTATTTTCTCTAGCCCATTTATCAAGTTCTGAATTTAAAAGCATTTCTAAATAACTATTTGCATCTTCCATTTTAATCTTTCTGATATCCATTTTTATCACCTTATAAAATATTACATATTTTCAATTAATTGTTATTATATCTATATTTCAATACCTTTTCAATGATAATGTAACTAAAAAAGGAACTCACAAGAGTTCCTTAATTAACATAATTTATTATTTATCTTTTTTAAGCATTTCCCCAATGGCAGCAATACTACCTAATGATGATAAAGTCTCATTTGGTAATATAAGCTTATTAGCTGGATTATTAGCCATTTCTTTAAGAGCTTCAACTTGTTTAAGTGCTATAACTCTTTCATCAGTACCAGAGTTAATAATAGCTTGGTTAACTTTCATAATTGCTTCAGCTTCTGCTTTGGCAATTTGTTCAATAGCCTTAGCTTTACCTTCAGCTTCAAGTAATTGAGATTCTCTTAAACCTTCTGCTCTTCTAATATTAGCTTGTTTTTCAGCTTCTGCAGCTAATATTTTAGCTTGTTTTTCACCTTCTGCTTTTTCAATTTGAGATTGTCTTAACCCTTCTGCTTGAAGGATCATAGCTCTCTTATCTCTTTCAGCTTTCATTTGTTTTTCCATAGCTTCTTGTATTTCTTCTGGTGGAATTATGTTTTTAATTTCCACTGATAGTATCTTAATACCGTAAGCATCTGTAACCTCGTCAATTATGCTTAATAAGTTTTGATTAATCAAATCTCTTCCACTTAATATTTCATCTAGTGTCATGTTACCTAATATATTTCTTATATTAGTTGTTGCTGAATAAACAATACCTGATTTATAGTCTTCAATATTATAAACTGCATCCTTTGCATTAAGCATTTTATAGAAAATAACATTATCAACTGAAATCTTAACATTATCCTTAGTAATTACTGATTGTGGTGGTACATCTAAAATTTGTTGTTTAGTTGAAACTTTCTTTCTAACAAAATCAATACCTGGAATGATGAAATGCCAACCTGGTTCAAGTATCCTACTGAACTGCCCTAATCTTTCTACCACATACAAATATCCTGTGTTTACTACTTTTACTGATGATAATACTACAAACAATACTATCGCAAGTACTATTACTAAAACTATTAATCCCATATTAATCCTCCTTTAATTTTACAGTTAATTTATTCCCTTCAATACCTGTAATTACAAATTTATCACCTTTATTGATCTTAGATCCTTTATTGATAACTGTCCAATATATACCGCTTACCTTTATCTCACTTTTTTCATCAATATCTTTTTCTGCTATCATTATTTTTCCAATATAAGTTTGTTCCATCAATGGTATATGATTCTTTTCAACTTTAAATTTTTTCTTTACCCATGGGTATCCTACACACACCATAGCAATTCCTATAATCAAAAATGCAAGTATTTGTATTTTTATTGCTAGTCCTAGTAATGATAAAATTATTGCTACAATTGCCCCAATGGAAAACCACATAAATATAAAGCTGCTAGTTACTATATCTATTACTACAACTAAAAATGCAATTAATAACCAAATTATTATTTCAAACACTAATTATTCCCCCTTTCAACCATTAATCCATTCTTATATTTATCTTTTGTTATATTAAATTATATATCATATTGGTATAAAATAGTATATTATCTTTACCATTAACTGGTATATTCTTATATTATCATACTATTTAACACTTATCAAGATATTTTTTATTATTAAATAAGTTTTTTATTAACTCTTTTAATATTCCTATATACTTTTTATTTATATTCCTTACTTTGGCATTTTATCTTATATTTTAACCACATTACACAATATAAATCATTGATTTTCTAAGGTTTTCCTTTTATCATTATATATGAAACAAACCTCCGCTTATGTATTTTATTAGTTATATAATATAATACTAAAGATAAGAGACAGACTCTTATGGAGAAATTGAATCACTTAATTTATTTAAAATTTAAAATAACGGAGATGATATTATGAATTTTATAAAAGTAGGGTCTGCATGTCCTGTAACCAAAGTTGCAGATGTTGATTTTAATGTAGAAAATATAAATTTATGTATTGATGAAGCTTATGATAAAGAAGTTAAGTACTTAGTATTCCCTGAACTTGCTGTAACTTCTTATACATGTGGTGACTTATTTTTAAACTCTGCTTTATTAAATGCCTCTATAAACGGTATCAAAAATATAGTTGAACACTCTCTTTACAAAGATATGCTTATAACCATAGGAGCACCTCATTTACATAATAATATATTATATAACTGTGCTTATATGATATTTAACGGTAAAATATTGGGGATTGTTCCAAAATCATATATACCTAACTATAGTGAATTTTATGAAAAAAGATGGTTTACTGAAGGTGTTAACGTAATTGATGAAACCACATCATTACCTTTCCAAGATAATATTCCTTTTGGAACAAACTTAATATTTACAGCTGGCGAAGCAAGATTTGGTGTGGAAGTTTGCGAGGATTTATGGGTAACAATTCCACCTAGTTCATACCTTTCAATAGCTGGTGCTAATATTATTGGTAACCCTTCAGCTTCTAATGAACTGGTAAGTAAAAAAGATTATAGATTATCACTTATTGAAAATCAAAGTGCTAGATGCCTTGGAGCTTATGTATACTCATCATCTGGAGTTCATGAATCTACTACTGATTTACTATTTAGTGGTCATTTAATAGTTGCTGAAAACGGCTCAATAATAAAAGAAAATGAAAGATTCCAAAGAAATAATGAAGTTATTACAACATCTATTGATTTATTTAAATTAAATTCTGAAAGGCTAAAAAATCTAAGCTTTAGAGATATGAACAAGCTTTTACCTTTTAATATAAAAACTATAGATTTTTCCTTTAAAAACACTAAGATTACTAACTTTGACAGATATGTGGATAAACATCCTTTTGTTCCTTCAAATCCTCTTGCAAGAGATGAAAGATGTAAGGAAATATTCAATATACAATGTTCAGCTTTAGCAAAACGTCTTGAACACACTAATTTAAAGAAAGCTGTCATTGGTATTTCAGGAGGTCTTGATTCAACTTTAGCTCTTCTTGTAATAGTGAAAACATTTGATATGCTTGGAATAAACCATGAAAACATAATTACCATTACAATGCCAGGCTTTGGTACTACAGATAGAACTTATAACAATGCCTTAACTCTTTGCAGAGAATTAAACTGTGATTTAAGAGAAATTAATATAGTAAAAGCTGCTCTGCAACATTTTGAAGACATTGGTCATGATAAAGATATTCATGATGTTACTTATGAAAATGTTCAAGCTAGAGAAAGAACTCAAATACTTATGGATCTTGCCAACAAGGAAGGCGGATTATTAATAGGTACTGGTGATTTATCTGAACTTGCCCTTGGATGGTGTACTTATAATGGAGATCATATGAGCATGTATTCAGTAAATCCGTCAATTCCTAAGACTTTAGTAAGATATCTTGTAAAATATGTGGCAGAAAAGGAATCTACTGAAGAAGTTAAAGAAACTCTTTTAGATATATTAGATACTCCTGTGAGCCCTGAACTTCTTCCAAAAGGAAAGGATGGAGACATTGTTCAAAAGACTGAAGATATAGTAGGACCTTATGAATTACATGATTTCTTCCTATATCATTTTATTAAACATGGTTCTTCAAAAGAAAGAATTCAATTCTTAGCAGAAGTGGCCTTTAAGGATGATTACTCTCCAGAAGAAATTGCCAAATGGCTAGATAAGTTTATTTACAGATTCTTTACTCAACAATTTAAGAGAAGTGCCCTTCCAGATGGTCCAAAGGTTGGTTCTATCTCTCTTAGCCCAAGAGGAGACTGGAGAATGCCTTCAGATGCTTCATTTAAAAGCTTTAGATAATTAAAAATGACGGAGATTGCTATCCGTCATTTTTAATTACATATCTTTTAATTTAAATATCCCATTGATTGATCTGTTACCATATTAAATGTATCCTTAACTTCTCTCATTACATCAACATAACTTAAATATACCTTTATTTCCATAGACTTATAATCTTCATCTACTTTCTTTATCTGTCCATATAAGATTTTACCCCAATCCATTAAATTTTTTAATATATAATTATTTTCTTTTGATACATAACCTAGTAAATATCCCTTTTCTGTTAACACCATAATAGCATTTTCAGCTTCAGCATTATCCTTATCCCTCTTTAAATAAACTAATGCTCCTGATCTTATTTTATTTTCTACAATGGTCAAATCAAATTTATCCATATCTTCCACCTTGGTTATAGTTAAAAATGCATCTTTTGTATATGGAGATACCCTTACATCACCAATGTTTTCATATTGCCTTTTCTTTTTGCTATTAAATCCATCTAAAAATCTTATAATACTTTGCTTAAGCTCCTTATTTACTTCTCTTTTATAACACCCTTCAAGAATATGAATATAGTTGTTTAAATATTCATAATTTATGCCCCTTAAATTATTGAGTGCTGCTCGTCTAGTTGGAGTATATCTTGCACTTAAAGCCTTTATGTTTATATCAATATATTTATCTTTTAGTTCATCCATATATGACACAATTAAATATAAACAGCTATCAACAATATATCTATAATCTAGATTTTCCTCATCTAAAGGTTCCGCTCCTCCTGTGACCCTATCTATATCCAAATATACTTTTGCAAACTCAATAAGCTTTTCTTTTGATTCTTTATCACATTCAGTCATAATATAATTGTAAATGCTAACTTGTGACGAATCCTTCCATAATCGTTCTTCAAAATCGCCATATTGAAGACATACATTTATAGCTAATGCTATATCAACTATTTCATCCACATCACTACTTTCATCAGAAAGCGCCCTCTTAATAACACCATCATTATTGTCACTCATTATAATATTCTTCATTTCCTCTATCTTTATCTTATCATCAGATGACATTGATATCACTTCCATCAGCTGTACATCATCTTTATATTCCTTTAAAAATAATGATAATAATTCACACATTACATATAGAGAATTAAAATTCTTACCAAACTTTCTATAATAATTCCAGTATCCATATACTATATCTATAGTTATGTGTTCAATAAAAAATCCTTTTAATGTGTACAATTCTTTCAGCTTTTTAGTCAATAAATTATACTTTTCTTCTGTATATTCATCACCAAAGAAGTATTCAATATAATAATCATTATTATAAGTCATTGCCACAAGGACAGTCTCCAACATTTCATTATCTGCTTCTGCTTCAATTACCCATTTCTTTATTTCTTCATTTATATATTCTAAATTAGTTATGGCCATTATCTTGCCATAACCTCTTGATGCTTTTGCTATTTCAAAAATTATGCTATTGCATTTATCATATTCCTTAAGTCCTTCTATACAGTAAAAGATAAATTCATTATGATTTGAAAAAGCCTTTAATATTTCTTCTGCCTCTTCATTGGCACAATATCTCAACAGTGATAACGCAAATTTTATTCCTTCAACATCATCACTATCTAATAAATAATTTTGTGCTGCTGAAAAAATATTATTCTTACTTATTAATCCTTCTTTAATATAAACATTTAATTTTTCTTCAAAGGCAAAATAATATCTTACTAAAGGATTACTATTTAAATAATTTATTATATCATCATCAACATATTGTCTATCATTATTTTCAAAGAACATCTCAATAAGTTCTGTAGCTAACTGATTTTTCACTTCTGCTTCTAGAGGGTCATTTAGATATAATTCTTCACAATCATTTTTACCCGCTTCACTTAAATCCTGATTTTTATAAACGCTATATCCATATTTATTCCAATGTTCCATTAAATTTTTATATAATTTATTTACAACCATATCTCTTCCCCCTTTTTACACCATATATGTATAATTGTAACATATATTCACAAAAATAATAGGTTATCATTAAATAATTTTAACGATAACCTATCTTTAAATAATATATTATTTAGCTAATCCATCTAAATATTTAACTGCACTTAAAGCAGCAATATTACCTTCACCTGCTGATTTTATATATTGGTATGGTACTCCAACACAATCTCCAGCTGCAAAACATCCTGGTATATTTGTAGCCATAGTTCTATCAACTTTAATGTGGCCATTTTCCATCAGTAGCCCTGGAACAAGCTGTCCAGGTGATATACTATCTCTTAATACAAAAACTCCATCGCTTTCAATTTCTTTATCTTTAAATCTAACAGCATTTACTTTTGTATCTCCTAGTATTTCTAACGGTCTATCAACTACTACTTCTATGTCATCTTTAAGATCATATTCATCTTTATACATAGCAACATAGTTTACTTTAGAAGCTAATTCACTAACATAATTTGCTTCTTCTTCAGCTTCTTTATTATATCCTATGACAGTTACAACCTTATCTCTATATAAAGGTGCATCACAAGTTGCACAATATCCTACACCTTTTCCTAGCAGTCTTTCTTCACCTTCTAAAGTCTTACCAACTTCCATTCCAGTGGCTAAAATAATAGCTTTAGCTTCATACATTTTTTCATTTACCATAAGAGCAAAATATTCACCCATTGCATAAATATTATTAACTCTTTCTTCAGTAATTTTAATATCCATTGAAGCTACATGTTCTTTAAATTTTTCCGCTAGGTCTTTTCCTGTAACACCATAAAAACCTAAATAATTATTTATCTTTGATGCTTTAGTTATCTTATTTGATAAATTATTATTCCCAAATACAATAAAACTTTTATTTCTAATCTTTGCATTTAATGCTGCTGATAATCCTGCTGGCCCACTTCCAATTATAGCAATATCGACTCTTTCCACTTAGCACCTCTATATCTTAAAGATGTTTAGCTATTGCATTCTTTAATTGATCTTTAGGCATAAATCCAACTAAAGTATCAACTGGAGCACCATCTTTAAATACCATTATTGTTGGAATACTTGCAACTCTATATTTACCAGCTAAATTAGGGCATTCATCTACATTAGCTTTAACAAACTTAGCATTTGTTAATTCTCCTGCAACTTCTTCAAATATAGGTCCTATCATCTTACATGGACCACACCATTCAGCCCAGAAATCTACTACTGAAATCCCATCGAATTCTACTACCTTAGATACAAAATCATTTTCACTTATATGTTCTACCATTTTAAATCCTCCTTGTACCCCCATGGGGTATTTCCTTGTTTAAATTCTACAACTACTTTATAAATAAGTCAATACACTATTTATACATCATTATTCTATGCAATATAATTTTATTTTAAACTTAATGCCGTAAAAAAAGTGAAACACCCTCTATATTTAAAACTTATCTTTCACATAGATATACATCTAAATATTATATGTCAACCTTTTTATCCTAATTTTTTAAGTTAGCTGATACTCTTATGTTTTTCTGCATATTTATTTAATTCTGCATATATTCCGTCTTTTCTTAATAGTTCTTCATGGTTTCCTCTCTCCTCAATACCCTTATCTGTAAGCACTATTATTTCATTTGCATTTTTAATAGTAGATAACCTATGAGCAACTACAATTGTAGTTCTTCCCTTGCATAATTCTTCTAAAGATTTTTGTATTAAGAATTCTGTCACATTATCTAAAGCAGAAGTAGCTTCATCTAAAATTAATATTGGAGGATTCTTAAGAAATACTCTAGCAATGGATAACCTTTGTTTCTGTCCTCCAGAAAGCTTGACTCCTCTTTCTCCTATGAAAGTATCATATCCATCTGGAAGGCTAATAATAAACTTATGAATATTAGCTCTTTTAGCAGCTTCTATTATTTCATCATCAGTTGCATCCTGCTTACCATATTTAATATTTTCCTTAATGGTTCCAGTAAATAGGAATACTTCCTGCTGTACAATACCAATATTGCTTCTTAATGATTCTAGTGATAAATCATAAATACTCTTATTATCTATTAATATATCACCTCCATCAACATCATAAAACCTTGGTATAAGATTACATAAAGTACTTTTCCCACCACCAGAAGGTCCAACTAACGCAAGCATTTTTCCTGCTTCTATATTAAGACTTAATCCATTTAACACCTTATTATCTTCATAGCTAAAATGAATATTGTCAAAGGTAATTTTCCCTTTAACCTCTCTTAAGTTTTCATTACCTTCTTTTTCTTCTTCCTCTTCCATAATGGTAAGGTATCTCTTAAATCCTGTCATACCATTTTGATATTGTTCCATAAAGTCCACTATAGTTTTTATTGGTTGCTTAAATAATTTTATATATAATACATATGCTAAGAAATCTCCAAGATTTATTAAATCATAATAAGTAAATAGTCCACCAATTATTAAAACTACATAATCTAAAAGATCTAGTCCAAAATTCACTCCTGAAGAGTATTCTGCCATAACCTTGTACGCTTTTTCTCTTGCTTCCTTAAACCTAACATTTCCCTTTTCAAACTTTTCTTCTTCATACTTCTGTCCTAAAAAAGCCTTAGATGTTCTAATTCCTGCTATGGAATTTTCTAAAGTTGAATTTACTTCCGCTGTTTCAATTCTCGTTTGCATAAAAGCCTTTTTCATCTTTTTTCTTTGATATAAGGTAAAAATAACTATAACAGGAAGCACTGTAAATATGATAAGAGTAAGCTTTATATTTATTCCTGCTAATATTATAAATGAACCAATAAACATTATTGCTGAAATAAATATATTTTCCGGACCATGATGAGCAAGTTCAGAAATCTCCATTAAATCATTAATCATTCTACTCATTATTTCACCGGTTTTGGTATTATCAAAATACTTATTAGGAAGCCTTTCTAAATGATTAAATAGCTCCTTTCTCATGTCCGCCTGCATTCTTACACCAACTACATGCCCCCAATATTGCATAAAATATGCACATGCTGCTTTGATTAAATATAATATAATTAAAACTACTGCAAATACACCTATAGTTCTTATATTTCTATTAGGTATAGTTTCATTAATCAATGTTCTTGTAAGCATTGGATATATTAATTCACATACCGATGCTATGGTCGCCACCAACAAATCTAAAAAGAATAATTTTTTATATGGTTTATAAAATTTTATAAAACTTTTTAACATTAATTTTCTCCCGTCTTTTATTTATCTATAAATATCTACCACTAATCCCTGTATCTCATCAACAGTTGCTGCAATATTTATATTTTCCATTTCTCCATTTAAAAATGCAGATGTTAATTCCTCAAGTTTTCCATCTATTGTGTTTACTGTAATAAAATATTGAGTTTGCCAAAAGCTTATATCTTTTTTAGTTTCATACATATATTTCAATACAGATTCTAGATACTCCTTAATCATCTTTTTGTAATTTATTACATCTATATAAGTCTTTGTTACAACAAGTCTATTACCTTTCTTTTTTATATCATCAATAAGTTGCTTAAGCTGTTCTTGCGAACGTCTGTCTCTAGCTTGATTAAAACTTTGGGGAAAATCTTTCTTGTTCCCTGATACTTTTACTTCTTGAGTTAATGCATTTCCTCTTTGAATTCTTCCAATCTCCATATTATTCACCCTCTGTTTACTTATTTTTATATAAATAATGCTTAAGATACATATGTACTATGCTATCTTAAGCTTTTATTTATATTGAAAAATACTCTTTTATAATTTCTAAATCTTCATGAGAAAAATTATACTTTTCTATATCTTTTTTTCCTATCCATCTTACAGTGTTAATTGTTTTATGTGTAGTGATATACTCTCTTACTGTTCCTGTATAAACTTGAATAGTTTCATCACCATTTTCATTAGCACTATATTCCTTAAAATTCTCTAAATCAAAGATAGTACATTTTATATCTTTATCTACAGCTTTTATTATAGCTCTTTCTGCTGTTTCTTTTCCCTTTAATTCTTTCCCAAATAACCCCCATTGCTTTGGAGTGTTCTTTCCTTTTCCCCTTTCTGCAATAAGTATATTTTTAAAATCGTCGTAAATAACTATAGTAGATTTAACAACCTTTCCCATACTTTCCTCCACTACTTTAATTGATAAAAAATTGTCAATCAATTTATATATATTTTTTTTAGTCTTATATCTATTATAACTTTCTAACAAAAATATTCAAATATTTTTTTATTTTTATCACTTTTAATATTTTTTTATCTTTTTCTTTTATATATTAAGTTGTTGAATAAACAAAATTTGTAAAAATTAGTTATTCAATAATCCATTATATGTATAATAGATTATTTTTACGGATATACTTCAAACTAAGAGGTGATATATTTATGAAATTTTTAATTTATTTAATAATATTTTTTTCTTTATTCTTTATTATAAAAATTATTAATTATTTGCTTCAATTAAAACAGCATTCAATAATTAAAGAAATTAATGATATGCAAAAAAGTAAAGGATTTTTATCTATTAAAGACTTAATGGATATTGATTCTTGTAATTTATTAT
This sequence comes from Clostridium sp. CAG:265, assembly GCF_000436575.1. Taxonomy (NCBI): domain Bacteria; kingdom Bacillati; phylum Bacillota; class Clostridia; order Eubacteriales; family Clostridiaceae; genus Clostridium; species Clostridium sp. CAG:265. Next base: position 53,588 of record NZ_FR886578.1, on the reverse strand, counting down.
CCTTGGTAAATACTTATCTTACCAAAAAAGGATATAAAGATATCAGAGTTATTAAGAATTCTGATATTTCAGCCCCATCTTTAACCTGTTACTTAAACGAAGATAATATTTATATTTCTCTTATTTCCTACAGAAATAAAGAATCTGATTTAACAAATAAACCTTGGCTTGATATATTTATTGCTAATATGGTAAAGCATCAATGTAAAAATGGATTTTTATTTACTAATTCAGTTTTTAATACTGATTATATTGAAGCTGTCAATAACTTCAATAATAATTCTTCTTTTAAAATTAAGTTGATAGATGGCTATGAACTTAGCAGATTTATTAGAAATTTAAATGGAATTACTTCTAAGGAGGCTAAATATGTTTGATTATATTTATATATTTTTGATACTTATCTCTCCTTTTATCGGTAAGCTTATTAAAAATATCTATATCATTTATAAGCTAAAAAAGGAATACGTTGAATCCACAGATATCTTAAATTACATGTGCTCATTAACCAAGGATGAATTTGCAATTTGGACTTGTGATTTTTTATATAATAACAACTTTAGCAATATTGTTACTTGTTCAAACTCTCAATGTCATTCACAAGATATAGTATGCACTAAAGATCAAAATACATTTTATGTACTTTGTAAGCAATCATCTAGTACTGAAAGTCTTACTAAAGATGATATTGATTCTTTGTTAGGCTCCATGGTTTTAGATAATATTCATAAAGGAATTGTAGTGACTACAGGTAAAATAAGCAAAACTATTAAAGATTCTCTTTCTTCTATCCCTAATGATTACTATATTCAAATTATCTCTGGTGATGATTTAAAGTATAGCATTAATCACCCTAAATAATTTAATTTATAATTAATATAAAAATATAGGTAAATCAGCTTTTCTGATTTACCTATATTTTTTCATAAACTATAATAATCTACATCCCTCTGCATCTTGTGCTATTAATCCTTTTTTCATTAACCCACCTAAAGCCATTTTAAAGTAATTTTTACTTGTTCCAAAAGTTATTTTTATATCTTCAGGGCTTGATTTATCATTGAAAGTCATAAACCCTCCATTTTTTTTCATATATTTAACAATTTTTTCTTGAAGGGCATCTCTTTCATTTAATCTTGTCTTTCTAGGTGTTAAACCAATTACGCCATCTTCATATACTCTTTTAACTCTTAATTTCATTTCTTGACCTGGATGAACTTCGAAATAGTATTCATTTGGTAATACTAACCCCTTATATTTTCCATCTATGGCAACATTTAAAGTTCCAGCTGGTGTTTTTGAATATACCATTGCAGTAACTTCGTCACCTACTTTATATCCTTCACCAATTTCTATGTAATTTTCAACTTCAGTTGTTGCTGCTAATCTATCTGTCTTATCTACATAAATATAGAATAAATATTTCTTACCAGTATGTAATTTATATCTTTGCTCTTTTAGAGGAACAAAAATATCCCTATCTAAACCGAAATCTATGAATGCACCAAATTCACTTTGTTGTACAACTTTTAAATACGCAACGTCAAAAGCCTTTGCTAAAGGCTTTTTAAATGTAGCTAAAGCTCTATCCTTTGAATCTCTATATATAAATACTTCTACTTCATCACCAACACTTACTTTATTTCCTTCTAGTAATGATTTTGGAAGTAGTACTTCAGCTCTTCCATCTAATTCTCTTAAATAAAATCCAAAGTCTTTTTCTCTATCAACTTTCATTTTATTATACTCGCCTATTCTTAACATGTAGACCTCCTAATTACTTATATTTTTTACTTAAAGCAACATAATTGTCTGCTGACCTCTTAATGCTTTTAATTTCTTCTTCTGATAACTTCCTAACAGCCTTTGCAGGATTACCTAATATAAGTACCCCTTCTTCAAACTCTTTACCTTGAGTTACTAATGCACCAGCTCCAACAATTGAATTTTTTGAGATTTTAGCATTATTTAATATTATACTACCCATTCCAACTAAAACATTATTACTTATATTGCACCCATGAATAATAGCACTATGTCCTATAGTAACATTTTCACCTATAATTACAGGACTTTCTATATCAACATGCACTACAGCATTTTCTTGAATATTACTATTTGCTCCTATTACTATCTTGTTCATATCAGCTCTTAACCTGGCACCAAACCAAATGCTTACGTTTTCTTCAACTTTAACATCACCTATAATATCTACTGATTCCGATACATATGCATTTTCATTTATACTAGGGGCTACACCATTAAACTGCAATTTCATACTCCCAGTCACCTCTTGGATAAAATTATCACTTTATTTTATCACTCTTTGTTATTATTGTCATTATTTTAATAACTAGAATACTATATATAGAATAAATAACTTTTTGTGAGGAAAGTTTTTGAGCAAAAGCAGGCATCGAAATAATATCACTTTTGATCGAAATAAGATTAAATACTATTATGGTATTCCTCATTGCCATTGCAGTTATTCAACTGGAAAAGGAAATCCTCTTGAGATATATACTGCAGCTATTAAATGCGGATTGGATTTCTTATTCTTAACTGACCATAATGCCTTTTTAATTACTAAAACAAAATATAAAGATGACCTTATGAGCAAATGGGAATTAAGTACCATAATTACTACTAAAGCTTATAAAAACTCCTCCAACTTTATTCCTATTCTAGGTTTTGAATGTAAAAGTGTTTATGGTGATTTAAATATAATAAATCCAAATTCTTTTTTTACAGGTACTGTATCTGATATCCGCTTACTAACCTTATGGATGCTAAATAATAACAACTCATTTATATCAATAAATCATCCTCATAAAAACATACTTAATCTTCAGTATAATGCTATTTTAAATAAGCTTATAACTTCCATTGAAGTTTGTAACGGAAATCCTGCTTCTAAATACACTAGGCATGATAAATATTACTTTGCTTTACTAGATAGAGGGTGGAAGCTCAGTGCTATAAATGGTCAAGACAACCACCGCATAAACTTTGCTGATTCAGAATACCTAACTGCCTATATAGGTAATGAATTATCCAGAAACTCCTTGATTGATGCATTTAGAAATCACCGTACCTATTCAACAGAATCTAAATTTTTAAAATTCCACTTCCTTTTAAATAACACATTCATGGGTGATACCTTATTTATTACTTCCAATAAATTAAAGTTTAGTATTTTTGTAGAGGATGTAAAATATAGAATACTGCATATACAAATCATCTCCAATAAAGGTACTATAATAAAGAGTATTGAAAATATTAACTTAAACTATATCCGCTATTTTTACGAGCATATTCATGAAAAAAATGAAACATGGTATGTAATTAGAGTGATGCAAGAAAACAATAAAATAGCCTTAAGCTCTCCTATATTTATTGAAGATTCACTAATTAAAAATAAAAATTGGACTACTGAAAATTAATCAGCAGTCCAATATTAAATATAATTATTTTGCATCTTTATTTAAATGCTTAACTCTATTAGGCTTAGCCTTAGGTCTAATAACTATTTCTTTTTCTTTTTTCTTAGGTCCTCCAGTAGCTTGTATCTCTAAGAACCACATGAAAAAAGTAACTGTTAGTATAGTCATTGTAACTACAACAATAATATTACTTCCCCAACTAACTATGCTTGGTAAGAACATTTGTACAACTAATAATATAATTGCAATTGCTAATGGAATAAATTTATTGATTCTAACTTTTGAAAAAACATATTTTCTCCCTAAAAATGACACTCCCAAAGTCAAAGCAAATAATAATATAAAATATAATATCCATTTTAAAAAATTCATCATTATATACTCCCTTCATAACAATATACTTATATATTATAAGGAAATGAATATATTTTCAACATAATTTTATATTCCATTTTTTGATAAATTGTTAAATATACAGCTCACTATTAAAAGATTTTATTTTTCACTTCATTTTTTATATATATTTTGATAAAATGTACTAAAGATATTATTAAATTACTAAAAGGGGTGTTATAATGGGTTTAAATCAAAACTATCAACTTGATGACTTAGATCTTCAAATTTTAGATATATTAATCAAAGACTGTAGAACTCCATACTTGGAAATTGCCAGAATGTGTCATGTTAGTGGTGGTACTATTCATGTAAGAATGAAAAAAATGGAGGAATTAAACATAATTAAAGGAAGTAGAATTCTTTTAAATCTTCCTAAACTTGGTTATGATGTATGTTGTTTTGTAGGAATTTATATTGATAAGACTTCTTCTTATACAGAAGTTGTTAATGAAATGTCTAAAATCAACGAAGTTGTTGAGCTTCATTTAACAACTGGAGATTATACTGTGTTTGCTAAGGTTATATGTAAAAATATCTCTGATTTACAAGATATTCTTTTAAATAAAATAAATGTAATCCACGGTATACAAAGAACTGATACTATTATTTCACTAAATCAACCAATCGATAGAAACATTACAATTTAGAATACATAAAAACACTTCTTTATGTAAAAAATATATATAAACAAATATAAAGGAGTTGTTTTTATGAAAGTATTAGATACTATAGCTTTACTTTTAGTAATAATAGGTGCAGTAAACTGGGGCTTAATAGGCTTCTTTAGATTCGATTTAGTGGCAGCATTATTTGGCTCAATGACAATGTTCAGTAGAATTATATATGCCCTTGTTGGAATAAGTGGCTTATATGCAATTTCTTTCTTTGCAAAAAGTAAGGTAATTGATTAATTATAGAACTAATGATGAAAAAGTCTTACCAATATGTAGGACTTTTTTATGTTTTTTATGATTGATATAAATTTAAAAGGATTGATAATTAATGAAAATTTATAAATCCATAAATTCAAATCTTTACAAGATGATTATTTTATTTACTCTTTATTCTTTCTTAGGTTGGACATGTGAAGTCTTATATGCCTATTCAATTCATCATCACTTTGTTAACAGAGGATTCTTAACTGGTCCTTTTTGTACTATTTATGGATTCGGCTTCCTTATAATTTACTTACTACTTCATAAATTTAAAAATAATCTCTGCTCACTTTTTATTTTTTCAATTTTACTCACTTCTGCACTAGAGCTTATTACTGGTTGGGCTTTAGATACTTTCTTTCATACACGATACTGGAATTACACTTCTTATCCTTTAAATATAAAAGGATATATATGTCTCTACTTTTCTCTGATTTGGGGTATTAGCTCCCTTATACTTATTAAAATATTAAATCCAGCACTTTCTTTTCTTATATCTTTGCTACCATCTAATAAACTAGGTTCCATTTGCTTTTTGATTTTATTTTATTTCATTGGTGATCTTATTATGAGCTCATATAAATTAACATTTGTAAGAATACCTTTGCAGAATATTTATTGGTTTTCCAGTTGTTTAGTTTCTCTCAACATACATCAATATAATTTTTATAAAGAACTAATAAAAGACAATCTTTATTTGCAATTATTAATTTCATTTAATAAAATATGAACATAAGATATTGGCTGAAAAAGCCAATATCTTATGTTTTATTTAATAGATTTAATAATATCAAATAGTTCTAATGCTGCATCTTTAGGACCATTTTTTTCTTGTCCCCTTACTCCTAAACAAGTTTTAATTTGCCCAACTTTAACACCAGCACTATATAATGTCTCAAAGTATTTATCAATTAATATATCTGTTTCCTTTTGTTTTTGCACTGGTCCAAATGGATTAGCAAAATAACTTTCAACTAAGCCTTTTTCTGTGGTTGTTCCCTTTGCCATTCTTGCACCGGATTTAAACACCTTAATTGCTGCTTCAACATTTTCAAAGTAATCTATATGCTTTTCATTTTCTTTTACTTCAGTATAATTATTAGCATATAGGAATAAGTCTACTTTATATCCTTTTATTATTTCACTATATGGAGCTACTGGCATAACAAGCCTTGCATTAATTTTATCTGGGTTCATAAATATACTTCTATCTAATTCTTTAAATGCATATCCTTGATCTAAATCATCTAATCTTACAAAAGCACCTATTTCTGTTCCATAACCATAAATATTGCCATCTTTCTCCTTAAATATACCCATGTCATCAAAGATAGTTATCATACCACTTATTTGATTTTCACCAAGTGCTCTTAATGCTTCTAAGCTTTCTGATTTACCTGCACCACTATCTCCCATTATTACAACATTAGCATGCTTACCATTCTTCATTTCAATATTTACCATGGCACCATGTATTGGTAGATATCCTCTTTTTATCATTATTAAATTATGCAGTGTTAATAGCATCTTTTTCATATAACCAAAATAATCTATTTCATCTGAATAATTTACATAACCAAGCATTATATTATTATCTTTGTCATCATAAAATACTGTTTTTAATTCTTCATCCTCATCAGTTGCCCCAAAGACATATATCATATCTGGTTTTCTACCTCTACATTCTTCTACTTTTGCCATTTCAAAAAGATTACAAAGAGTAACTCCGTGCTCCATAAAATCTCTATGGAAATACACATAAGCCAAAAGTTCTCCAACTTTAGCAGGATAACAGAACCAATGCTCTTTAGTTATATGTGCGTATTCTAATGGATTATATTTTATTTCTTTAAATATACCATTTCTTGTATTTTTCTTTGGATATGTTATGAATGGAGCTTCTAATAATATAGAATCTATAAAACTTATATCCTCTAATATTTCATAACAATTAGGTACTGGCCATAAAAGAGAGTTAATCATAAGACTGCAGTTACCTCCTGCTGGTATCTGTCTAAATACTTTAGGAGAGACTCCTAAAATATTTTCTTCTATTCTTCTATATAATCTTAAAATAAGCTTAGCAAATTCAGAGTTAGCTTCAGTAAAATTCATTGCTGCAATACCTTGTCTTACTTTATCTGTATGAATAATTGTATATCTTTCTAATCTTCTCCAAAATAAATATAAATCTTCTATTACCTTAATAAACTCTTGATTATCTTCAAATATAGCTCTGTAATTACTTTCAATTTCTATTATTTCATTTGCATCCATTATGGTAAGCCATTTAAATAATTTAAGTAGTTCTCTTTTTATAAAATGTCTATCCTTACTTCCTAAAGAATCAGTTAAAAATCTATATGAAAGCGTAACATTTTTTTCTGATTTTTTTAAATATACATCTAAAACCCTTCTAAATCCTTCACTATCTAAAACAGACTCAAAATTAGTACAATATTTTGCTGAAAAATTCAATAAAACTTTATCATTACTAATAGAAAATTCTTTTTTCATTTTTGTCCCCTCCATTTATACTTTTACACCAATTTGTACCACAAATATACTTGTCTCTCTCCTACATTATATCACTATTTTGCAATAAATAAAATATTTTTATTCACTATTTTAATCCACTTTTATTTTCACTTAATTTTTTACGTATATTTTTTTATATTTTTAATATTTTATATGTATTTTTTTAATTTATTTTAATTTTTTACTTATTATTTTCACTAAATTTTTGTATTTTTGTGATGTAAAACTAAATATTATATAGTAATGAAATATTTAACTATTTTTTTTGCAATTTTTAATTTAATATTATTGCATAATAAAAAGAATTTTTGATAAAACAATGGATCAAATTGAGTTAATATTTCAATTTGATCCATAATCTTTTATATTCAAAACTATTTCACTCCTAATATTTGCAGCTAAATTAACTAATTCATCTTTAGATAGCATTGAAGTATCTATAGCTTTACCAAATACAACCCTCACTTTACAAGGTTTAAATCTTCTTTCATCTTCAAACCCTTTGCTAGCTCCTTCAATAGTTACAGGAACTATTAATGCCTCAGCTCTTGTGGCTAATTTAAGACTCCCTCTTTTAAATTCACCTACCTGTCCCATTTTACCTCTAGTACCCTCTGGGAAGATAACCATAGAAAACCCTTCTTTTATATTTTTTACACCTTCGCTAATAGATTTAACAGCCTCTCTGGCATTGCTTCTATCTAATGGAACACAATGAGCCTTTTCTAACCAATATCCCAGTACAGGTACCTTTAACATTTCTTTTTTCGCTATAAACCCTAAAGGCTTTCCAATAGTTCTAAAAAGTATTGGAATATCCAATATACTTGTATGATTACTTATAAATACACAATGTTCTGTAGGAATATTTTCTTTTCCTTCAACTTCAATTTCTATTCCTATGGTTTTAATTGTGTAATCAGACCATTTCATGGTTATATCTTCTACAAACTTTTCTGCTGTTTCATCTCCCTTATATCTTTTTAAATAAGAATATTTAATTCCTTTAATTCTTACTACAATCATATATATTATGTACATTATTCCTTTAAAAAACATATTACTTTTAATTCTCCTTACTTTGTAATATATAACTATAAGTCTAACTTTTTTTTATTTTTTAGCGAATATTATTTCATATTCATGTCAAAACTCTTAACCATGGAGGTGAATTATGAAGAAGACGCACTTTAAAACTTTTACTACCATTTTAATATTAATTCTTACCTTACTGTGTTCTCAGCAATTCACCTCATTATATAATAAAACTAATTCAAATAGCAATTACCTTTCAGTTCATTTTATCGATGTAGGGCAAGGTGACTGTATCCTTATTAACGTTAATGATTATAATTTACTAATAGATTCCGGACCATCTACCGCTAGAAATGATTTGCTGAACTATCTAGATAAACTAGATATTTTTAAGCTTGACTACGTAATAGCCACTCACCCTCACGAGGATCATATAGGAAACATGGATGCCCTAATACGCAAATACCATATTGGTAAATTTCTTGCACCTAAAGCAACTGCTTCAACCATAACCTTTGAAAATATGGTTACTGCTTTAAACGATAAAAATTTAAAAATTTCCGTTATATCTACAGGTTCTAACTCTATTAATTTAGGAACAGGAACCTCTATTACATTTTACACTTTACCAAATATAAATATAAATGATGAATTAAATCTTTATTCACCAATAATAAAATTTACATATAAAAATATTTCATTTTTATTTACCGGTGATGCAGAATTAGAAAATGAAAAATTTTTAACTGATAATAAAATAAATCTCAAATCTGATATACTAAAAATTGGTCATCACGGTTCAAGTTCCTCTACCTCTGAAGTTTTTTTAAACTCAGTAAATCCTAAAGTCGCTATTATATCTGTGGGCTCTAAGAATAAGTATGGTCATCCTGCTTATTCAACATTAAATCTCTTAAAAAATCATCATATAAAAATTTACAGAACAGACCTCTTAGGAAGCATAATTATAAAATCTGATGGTTCATCTTTTTCCATATCTTATCAATAAAAAAATGAAAGATTTATTCTTAAAAAGAATCTATCTTTCATTTTTTTTATTGACTTTCCTCTTCATCTTCTTTTTGCTCATCATCACTTAAAAATTCTTCTTTCATATATCTTCCCCATAGAGTAAGAATTTTAAATAAGTTTACTACATCTTGCTCATTATATAGCAAGATAGTATCAATTTTTTCTTTAGGCATTCTTTCAATATATTCATCATCTTTTAAAACTTTATGAAAAGTTTTAGCTAAATTTGATCCACTTATTACTTCGCCTTCTCTAAATATCTCAAAAATCTTTTCTAAGTTCTTAAGCCCTATAGAAGTCTTTTTATTTTTCTCATATTCCTTTTGAATATCGATAGATTTAAATTCCCCTTCAATATTAAAATTTATATTGTATTTCTTGAATAAATAATTAATAACAGTATAATCATTATTTCCAGAAAAGGTCACAATAGACTTCTTTCTCATTTCCTTCATTTTTATAAAATACTTCTTTGCTAAAACTAATATATCTACTACTTCACTTTTATTTTCAATCATATATTGGGTAACATAAAGCTTTTTGTCTATATTATTATATATACAAGCACCAAAAACACCTATACATTTAGGTTTTTTATATACATAATGTTCTAAATCAAAAAATATCAATTCCTCTGGCTTACACTTTTCCCCATCAATTTCTAGCATATCAATCCCATCATAGCCTTCAACTTCAATGACATTTTCTCGAATAATCACAATATCACTCTTTCTCTACATAATTTTATCGCCTGTATAAACTAATTCTACACTTATAGAATATATTATATCATACAAAATTATTTTGTTATAGATATATGTAATTTTTAGATAACAAGTACACCTCATTGACCTTTTATAAAGATTTTGATATTATATTGACATAACTAATCAGACGATAATGATTTTCAATTCGAGGTGATTTTATGAGTTTATGTGATTTGAAATTAGGGGAAAAAGGTAAAATTCATAGCATTAAAGGAGACTTAAAGTTAGCAAAAAGACTTTCTGCTTTAGGATTAGTAGAAGGTACGGAAGTAGAACTAAAACGCGTTGCTCCTCTTGGTGACCCCTTGGTAATAAATATACGTGGCTTTGATTTAGCCATAAGAAAAAAAGATGCAAAGAATATTTTTTTAATTAAATAGGCGGTGAATTATATGAAAACTGTTGCATTACTTGGTAATCCTAATGTTGGTAAGACCACTTTATTTAACTTGTTAACAGGTTCTAATCAAAAAGTGGGAAATTGGTCTGGTGTAACCATTGATAAAAAGGAAGGATTTTTTGATGATATCAAAATTGTGGACTTGCCTGGTATATACGCTATGGATACTTATTCTAACGAAGAAATTGTATCTAAGAACTTTTTACTAAATGAAGATGTAGATATAATATTAAATATTGTAGATGCATCCAACATAGATAGAAATCTATACCTTACAACTCAGTTAAAACAATTTAATAAACCAATAGTATTAGCAGTAAATATGATTGATGTAGCTGAAAAGAAAGGTATTTTTATTGATTTCAATATACTATCTTCTCTATTAGATGTTACTATAGTAGCAATTCAAGCTTCTAAGGGCTTAGGTATTAGTGAAATCAAAGCTACTTTGAAAAATTTAGAGGCTTTAAAATGTACAAATAAAATAAATAGTTTTTCATCTGAAAAAGAAACCTATAAATACATAGAGACAATTTTGTCAAAGTCTCAAAAAAACATCAAACCAAAGACTTCTAAAAGAAATGATAAGCTAGATAGCCTACTTCTTAACCCATGGCTTGCTTATCCTATATTCTTTATGATTTTAGCATTGATGTTCCAAGTAACATTTTCTTGGATTGGACAACCTCTTTCAGATTTATTAGGAGTATTAGTTGATGATTATTTCACTCCTTTTGTAGCAAATTCTATTTCTAGTTTTAACCCATGGTTTCAATCATTAATTCTAGATGGTATTATTGCTGGTGTAGGAGGAATAATAGTATTACTACCTATAATACTTTCTCTTTTTACATGCATAACAATCCTTGAAGATAGTGGATATATGGCTAGAGTAGCTTTCTTAATGGACAAGATTATGAGAAAAATTGGTTTATCTGGCAAAGCATTTATTCCTATGATCATGGGATTTGGCTGTTCTGTACCAGCTATAATGAATGCAAGAACATTGGAAAGTGAAAAAGATAGAAAGTTAACAGCATTGCTTGTTCCTTTAATGAGTTGTAATGCAAGACTTCCTGTTTACAGTATTTTTGCTTTAGTATTTTTCCCAAAACATATTGGAATAGTAGTTGCTTCATTATATTTCTTAGGTATAATAATGGCCTTTGTAATAGGTCTTATATTTAATAAGACTATATTTAAAAATGATGAAGAGCCATTTTTAATAGAATTACCTGAATATAAAGCACCATCATTTAAAAATCTTTCTAATCAATTATTAGAAAAAACTAAAAGCTTTTTAACTAAAGCAGGTACACTGATATTTGCTATGAGCATAGTATTATGGTTTTTATCAAACTTTAATATCCATGGATTATGTGATGTAAATGACAGTATATTAGCTTCAATAGGTAGCTTTATTGCACCTATATTCAAACCTCTTGGTTTTGGAAACTGGCAATCTTCTGTTTCATTATTAACAGGACTATTAGCTAAAGAATCTGTTGTAGCGTCAATGTCAGTAATCTTCTCTGGAGATTTATATGCTGTGCTTCCGCTACACTTTACGGCACTTTCAGCATTTTCATTTATGGTTTTTGTACTTTTATATACACCATGTATTTCAGTTATTGGAACTATGAAAAAAGAATTTGGCAATAAAATGTGTGCTTTTTCTGTTATATATCAAGTATTATTAGCATGGATAGCATCATTTGCTGTATATAATATAGGATCACTAATTATTTACAATAAATCTTATATTGAAATATTTATAACAGCTTTATTATTAATTTCAGCTATCTTTATATTATATAGATCTTCAAAAAATAATTCATGCAAAAACTGCAAAGGTTCTTGTGATAGTTGTAATATTAAATTAGAAAAATAGAAGGCAGATTAATTTCTGCCTTCTATTTTTCTGCTTTTTTCTTAGATAGTTTTTTTCCAACTATTCTTTTATAATAAATATTTATTACTGCTGCTGTAGGTGAGCCTAAAAGCATTCCTGCCACTCCAAAGAATCCTCCACCAATAACCACAGCATATATAATCCAAAAAGGTCTTACACCAACTTTATTACCTACTAATTTAGGATCTAGATACCATCCATCAAACATCTGTAAAGAAAATAGCACCACAAACACTATAACTGCTTTTATAGGTGAAACAAATAAATTAATTAAAAATCCCACTATTTCTCCCACAAAAGGACCAAAGTAAGGAATCATATTAGTACATCCTACAATAATTGATAAAAGTACAGCATATTCAGAATTAACGATAGATAGTAATATAAATGCCATTATGCCTATTATCAATGAATCTAAAGCCTTTATACCTATATAGGCTCCTATCATATCATTATAAATTTTCATAAATTCAATAATTTTTTCCGTTTTTTCTTTTTTAATAAAAAGTTCTAAAAATTTCTTACTTGCTGCAATTAAACGATTTTTATCTATTAAAACATATATGGATACTATAAATCCTAAAATAACTTTTACTATTTGGGAAGATACACTAAATATTCCACTTAATGAGCTTTCTAATAAATTAACAGCTATTGTGCCAACCTTACTAATATATGTTTCCAAATTTGCTACAACTCCAGTAGTGCTTGCAAAATCCTTTAACATAGGATTATTTGTTATTTTATCAATAAAACTTCGTACTGACTCCATATAACTATCTGCATTAGAAGCTATATCCTTTATGGAATCAATTAAAGATGGTATACCATAAATACATAAAACAAATATTATTCCTAAAAATACTGCATATGTTAGTGCAATAGAAATTCCATTACTTAACTTTAATCTTCTTTCAAAAATCCTAACAACAGGACTTAAAATATACGCAATTACAATTCCATAAACAAAAGGCATTGATAATGATACAAACTCCTTAAAAAAATAAGTTATTCCTGGACCTAATATATCAAATGCTTTATAAATAATTATGCAAAATGTAAATGTTATCAAAGCAGCTATTATTACATCTTTATATTTATTATCTTTTAAAAACAATCATTTCACTCCTTTATTACATAATTTGATTATACCAAAAAATTTATTAAGATACAGTTAACTTTTGTATCTTATTTATTAACATATCATTGCTGACCCCTAGCAACTTAAAAGCCTTTTTTGTAACATTACAAATCGCTATTAATAAATAAATCTTTTCATCATCTATTTTTTCTTCACGTATTATTGATATTTGCTCTGCAACTCTATCTATTAATTTTATTATTTGTGCACTACTATAATTCTTTCTACTAGTTTTAATAGCTTGTATATACTCCTCTATTAAATTTATTAACTCTAATTTATCTTTTAAGTGGTAATAATCATAATTTATAGCTGACTCTTTTCCTTGCATATTATTAAACTTTTCATTAAGATAACATTCCATAATTTTAATTTTTAAATAGCTATTATCTTTAATGCTAAATGATTCATAGTAATCAAAAATAACATCACTACCTATATCTTTTTTAAAAAATTTAAAAATCAAATTTTCAATAACTATCCTCTCAATATCTACTTCTTTAATATTTATTTCATTTTTATCCAAAGCAAGAACCACTTCTTCTCTAGACCTCTTTAATAATAATTTTATAATATGATTTTCATTCCTTATATATTTTTTTATATTTTCATTTAATTTAATAAATCCTAAGGATACACTTTCTAGCTTTTCTGCTATTTCATAATCTACCTTTTTCATAATAGAATATATTTGATTGTATCTGGTATTTTCATATTTATTTCTAATTATTATTATCTTAGTAGTATTTTTATCATATGCTCTATGTAACGGATAAGCTAAATCTTCTATGGTCAAATTATAATCTTTATCTCTAATTATTAAAGGTGGAAGATTAAATTCTTTAAGCTCTACTATTTCTTCATGATTAAATTTCTTTATTAATCCTTTATTTCTAATATTTTCTAAAATATAATTAGTACTAAATAATTTTTTCTCCCTATGGATTGGATTATATAATTCACAATTATACCCCTGCTCTCTATATAGCCCTTCAATAAATTTATTTATTATTAATTTATATAGATCATTTAATTCTGTTACTATAGATAAACTTTTCATTTTATTTATAATCAATATTTTTTCATTGCTATGTATACTTTTATCCTCAACCTTAAATTGCGAAAAAAAACTTTCTAACATCCTATCTTTTTTTATATATAAATTTACATAAGGCCCTATTACTTCAAAGCTTTCTATTCCATTTTCCTTTAAAATATATGATATTTTTTTTGCAATAATTAAAGGACTTTCTTTAAAATTCTTTTTTAACATATAGCACAGCACACTGTAATCTCCATACTCTTTTGAAGTATTTCTTCGTATAGATTTTTTTATTATGTCTCTATTAACATCAAATTCTTTTTCAATAATGCCTACTATAATATTTATCTCATCCATAAACTTCTCCCTAAACATATCTATATTTAAAAATTAATTATAAGACAAAAGAAGTGGCAAAGCCACTTCTTTTAAAGTATAATTCTCACAATACTATAAAATAAATTAATTATAAAACTAACAGGATAGTAAAGAATGCTTGATCCCACAAAAACTACAAACATTAAGATTAAAAATTGATATTCATATATCTTATCTGCCATTTTATAAAAATGTTTAGGTGCTAAATCTCTAAATATCTCAAATCCAGCCAATCCTGGAAGCGGTAGTAAATTAAATACAAATAAACTTACATTTACACTTACAACAGCATAAACCATGCTTAATATTACAGTTCCAGCTGCACCACTTAACACCGTTCCCATGAATCTTATTAAGAATACATATATAAACATTCCAATAAATGCTGCAATTAAATTTCCTATAGGTGCAGCAATAGATACTTTTATTGCATCTTTATATCCTCTTTTGTAAGCCCTTGGATTTGTTTCTAGAGGCTTTGTCCACCCAAAACGAAATAACAAAATCATGATAAACCCTACAATGTCAATATGGGCTATTGGATTTAAAGTCAATCTTCCTTGAAATCTAGGTGTCTTATCACCTAACTTATCAGCTACAAAAGCTTTAGCATATCCCTGTACTGTAAAAGCAATTAATACTGCTGGTACAGATATAATCAAATTAAATAAATCAAAATTTCTCATCTTTTCACCTCTTTTGCATAATTTGCTTATTATTATATCATAATTTTTTCAAATAATATAAATTTAATAATAAGTTTATAATTTTACATATTTAAAAGAACCGCAACATTGCAGTTCTTTTAAATTTAATTTCCATTTAAATTATCATTTATCCCTTGCTGCACTCCTTCACTTGGAGTTTCAGTTTCTTCAGTTCCAGAATTACTATCTCCAGTTCCTTCAGATGGTTCTTTAGGTACTTCTGGGACAGGTGTACTTGGTATATTTTCTCCAGAATCTTCATTTGGTGGAACTTGTCCACTATTATCACCTGCTTCTTCTTCAGGTGCAGAAATTGGTTCATTCGGTACATAATTTGGTTCTTGCGGTGCTTCCATATAATTATTACCTCTTTTGACTTCACCATCTTGTGCTTCAATATAATCATTTGGATTTATATCGTACATTTTATTATAAACTGATTCTTGATTTGCATATTTTTGAAGTTCTGTTTTTAATGAATCATAATTAAATTCTTCTTCATTTGGATATTTATTTTCATATATAAAGTTATATAATATACTTGCATTTTGTAGTCTATCCATCAAGAATACAGAACCTAACTCCTTATAGTTTCTTGTTTCAGATAAAGCAACTAATGGGATTTGTAATTGTTCCACATCAAGACTTGGGAGCTTATATATTGTATATGCCATATTTAAAGCTTCCAACGGATCAATATTTGTCTTGATATATTCAAGCATAGTATTCATTATTCCCAAATATTTACTTGGCTTGGTATTTTGTAATTTTTCTATCACTTTAAATATTACTTCTCTTTGACGGTCAGTTCTCTCATATTCATCCCCAACGTTATATCTAATTCTCGCATACGATAAAGCTTGTTTACCATTTAAAGTCTGTATACCAGCCTTTTCAACAGGACAATCATTTCCACCAGTTGATTCACCTATATATTTATTAAGCTCTTCTAATTGATAATCTTTTACATCAACCTCTATTCCACCTATGTAATCAACAATAGTTTCAAATCCCCAAAAATTAATTATTATATATTTATCTATACTTACATTATATGTTTCCTTAACAGTTTTCATTAAAAGCTCTGGCCCACCAAGCATATATGCTGCATTAAGTTTAGCTTCTCCATGTCCTGGTATATCTACTAAAGTATCTCTAAATAACGATGTTAATTTAACTTTTTTATTATTATTATCCAATGTTGCAATTATCATAGAGTCTGATCTACAAGGTTCATCTAAATCTCTTGCATCTACTCCTATTAATAAAACATTTGTAATTCCTTCAACTTCTTTGAATTCTGAATCATTGTTAGAAATTGATGGTTCTTTTTTTACATAAATTTTATTTTTTATATGCTTATAAAATCCTAATACAGTTCCTATTAAAATAACTAAAACCATTACTAAAGATAAGACTACCTTTTTTGTCGTTGACCAGTTCTTTTTCTTTCTGCTCATTTTTCCGCCTCCTTTTCTTATAATATTATATAACTAATCTAAAATATATTACAATAATAATATAATATATTTTAAGTAAATTCATATTATCTTTGTATATAATATGGTATTTTGTAAAATTGCCACTTTTAAATTTATCATATTTTGTGTATTTTTTACTTTTTAAAACATAATATTCCTTTATACCTTAATATATACTATCATTTTTTTATTGTTTTAGGACAAAATATTAATAATCTATTATAAATTATTACATCTACTTAACTTTATTAATGTAATATATCATTAATAAGGTAATTATGATTGGAGGTCTTTCTATGAATATAAGCATTATTGGTATGCCTCTTTTTTATGGCTGTGATAAACCCGGTGTTGAGCAAGGACCAAAAATACTTAGAGAAAATAATGTTATAGATATATTTGCAAAAAAACATAATGTTATTGATTTAGGCGATATAAGCGTACCTTTCCTAGATGCTAAGAAAAAATTTTTGATTAATCCTAAAATGAAATATTTAAATGAAGTTATTGAATGTAACACCTCTTTAGCTGAACTAGTATATCTTGCTCTTAATAATGGTACTATACCTTTTATCTTAGGTGGAGATCATTCACTTGCTTTAGGTTCTTTAGCAGGCACTAGTAAATACTTTAATGATGATTTGGCTGTAATATGGATAGATGCCCATGGCGATTTAAATACTCACGAAACCTCACCTAGTGGTAATATTCATGGAATGCCTTTAGCAGCTTCCATAGGCCTTGGATATAAATCTCTAACATCTATTCTATTTAATAAAAAAAAAGTAAATCCAAAAAATATTTTTTTATTAGGCTGTAGAGATTTAGATAGTGGCGAAATTAAATTAATAAATAATTTAGAAATAAATATGTGGACAATTGAAGATATTAAAAATAAAGGAGCTGAAGCCACCATTGAAGAATTACTAAGAAAAATCAATAACAACCATTTAACTAATATACATCTTTCTTATGACATTGACTGCCTAGATCCTTCTTATGTTCCTGGTACTGGAACCCCAGTAAATAATGGATTAACATTTGAAGAAAGCCAAATACTTCTTCATGGAATATTTGGTACAAGCCATGTAAAATGTATTGATTTTGTTGAATATAACCCTACCTTGGATAAAGATAACAAAACTAAAGAAACCTGTATACAGCTTATTAACTTAATGTCTCAAGAACTTCATTGAAACTCCATATTTATGGAGTTTTTTTAATAATAAGTAATTTGTTAATTAAAGCACATTATGATATTATAAAATCATAATTAAATACATTTGGAGGAAAAAATGAAATTACTTTTTTTTGATACTGAAACCACAAGCGTAAAACCTGGCCATATATGTCAGTTAAGTTATATTACAGTAGATACAACTACTAAACCTCAAAGAACTATTGGCAAAAACTTCTTTTTTACTGTAGATGAAATGGATCCAGGTGCTGAAGAAGTTCACGGATTTTCTCTTGAAAAATTATATGAGCTTTCTGAAGGAATGGAATTTTTAGATCAACTACAAGATTTTATGAAAGACTTCTTTGATGCTGATTTTGTTATTGGACACAATGTTCAATTTGATATTAAATTCTTAAAACATGAACTAAACTCTCTTTATGAAGTGGGTATGATTGATGAGACATGGGAACCTAAAAACTCATTTTGTACTATGACATATTATAAAAACATTTGCAATATTCCTGCTCCAAGAGGGAATGGCATTAAGAATCCTAAACTTTCAGAAGTTATTGATTTCTTAAACATATCTCAAGATAAAATAGCTACCAAAGCTAATGAACTATTCCAAGGAAGTGGAAACTACCATGATGCAAGATTTGATACTGCTGCTACTTATTTATTAGTTATAGAAGGTATAAAGCAAAAATATATCAAACCTGGCTTTTTCTCAGAACAATTAAAGAAATAGCATCCTAATATTAATGGGATGCTATTTCTTTAACTAATATTTAAATCCTTTATTAATACTTAAACATAGTAAAAATAAATCTATTTTTATAATTCTAAGAATTTATAAAGTGCCTTACAAGCTTCTTTATCCATCGCTTCTAATCCTTCAAGTCTATACTTAATACCTAAAGTCTCATACTTATTTACACCAAGTAAGTGATATGGAAGCAATTCAACCTTTTCAACATTATCCAGTGTCTTAATAAACTTTCCTAGCTCTCTTATGTATTCTTCACTATCAGTTTTTCCTGGAACTACTACTTGTCTTATCCACATTTTAGTACCCATCTTCTTACATGCTTCTAAGAACTTTTGTGTTTCATCTATTTCTATTCCAGTCATATCCTTATAACCTTCTCTAGTTAAATGCTTCACATCATATAAAACTAAATCAGTATATTTTAATATTTCTTCATAATCTCCAAATCCTACTCCTGAAGTATCTAAAGTAGTATGGATTCCTGCTTCCTTACATAGCTTTAATGTTTCCTTAAGGAATTCAGGTTGCTTTAATGGATCTCCTCCTGAAAAAGTAACTCCACCACCTGATTTCTCGAAGTAACTTCTAAATCTAGATATCTTATTTACTAATTCTTCAGGTGTAAAATCTAACGCATCTTTATTTCCATCTAAAGTCCAAGTATCTGGGTTATGACAATAAAGACACCTTAGTGTACAACCTTGCATAAATACTACAACTCTGATACCAGGCCCATCTACTAGCCCCATACTTTCCACTGAATGAATTTTTCCTTTAATCATCTGCCATCCTCCCACAAGTCATACTAATATGAATTATAAATATTGCTAACAAACCATAACCTGCTAACAATAAATTACTTTATTATTAATCTGATATTACAATCCACAAATATATAATATCACATTACATTAATTCATGGAATGTTCTGCTACTAAATTCTAATTGTTGATCTTTTTATTAATCTTATAAAACTAAATGTTCTTTTATTTTCTCTAATACTTTATTTAATATTTTTAACAATATATGTTATAAAATAAAAAGGATTGGCATTTCAAAGCATTTTTTTCCTTAAAAATATTGATTTTTTTTACTAATATATATATAATATGCTTTGTTTGTTTAGTAATTTTAAACCCTCAGTTTAGTAATAGTTCTACAAATTAAAATTTATCCTGGGAGGTGAATAGTTTGAAAATCGGTGATAAAATCAAAAGAATGCGTATTGAAAAAGGTCTCACTCAGGAAGAGCTTGCCAATAGATGTGAATTATCTAAAGGATTCATTTCACAGCTTGAAAATGATTTAACATCTCCTTCTATTGCAACCTTAATAGATATATTAGAGATACTTGGTACAAATTTAAAAGAGTTTTTTAGCGATGATAGAGCTGAAAAAATTACATATACTTATGAAGATATGTTTGAAACAGAAAATGAGGAATTAAAGTATTCCCTTATGTGGCTTGTGCCTAATGCACAGAAAAACATGATGGAACCAATTATGATTACATTACAACCTGGAGGACAATATCTAGAAGAAGATCCTCATGAAGGAGAAGAATTTGGATTTGTACTTTCTGGTAATATAACGCTACATCTTGGTGATACTAAGCATAAGATAAAAAAAGGCCAAAGCTTCTATTTTAAACCTAAGGCCAACCACTATATTTCAAACAATGGAAAAACTGTAGCGAAAGTTATTTGGATTAGTACTCCTCCATCATTTTAATTAATATAAATATTAGTAATAAATTATAATTTTTAATATACAGAAAGAGGTGTTTATATTGAGTCAAAATATAATTGAGATAAAAAATGTGTCTAAAACATACGGTGATAATACTGTTTTAAATAACTTATCTCTTAATATAAGGAAAAATGAATTTCTTACTTTATTAGGTCCAAGTGGCTGTGGTAAAACAACAACTCTAAAAATATTAGCAGGCTTCGAAAATAGCGACATCGGTAAAGTTTTATTTAACGATGAAGACATTTCAGCTTTACCTCCATATAAGAGACAATTAAATACTGTATTCCAAAAATATGCCCTATTTCCTCATATGAATGTATATGAAAATATAGCTTTTGGATTAAAAATTAAGAAAGTATCAAAAAATGAAATAGATAAAAAAGTTAGTGAAATGCTAAAGCTTGTTGCTCTTGAAGGTTTTGAGAAAAGATCTATAGATTCTCTAAGTGGTGGACAACAACAAAGAGTTGCTATTGCTAGAGCTTTAGTTAATGAACCTAAGGTACTACTACTTGATGAACCTCTTGGTGCTTTAGATTTAAAACTTAGAAAAGAAATGCAAAGTGAGCTTAAAAGAATTCAACAAAGACTTGGAATAACATTTATCTTTGTTACTCATGATCAAGAAGAAGCACTGACAATGTCAGATACTATTGTTGTTATGAATAAGGGAATAATTCAACAAATGGGCTCTCCAGAAGATATTTATAACGAACCTGCCAATGCTTTTGTTGCTGATTTTATTGGTGAAAGTAATATAGTTGATGGAATAATGCTTGAAGATTTAAAAGTTGAATTCTGTAATCATGTATTCACATGTGTTGATAAAGGATTTAATTCCAATGAAGTAGTGGACGTTGTAATAAGACCTGAAGATATAGAAATTATCTCACCTGAAAAAGGAATGATTACTGGTAAAGTAAATTCCGTTAAATTTAAAGGCGTTCATTATGAGATAGAAGTAATTGAAAATGAACATAAGTGGATTGTACATAATATAAAAAATGCAGAAATCGGAGCTATGGTGGGATTAAATATTTCTCCAGAGTCTATTCATATCATGAGAAAGGTAATGATGTAAAATGAAGAAGAATAATGGTTCAAGTACTCTTCCTGCTTCACCTTATATAGTATGGAGCACATTATTTATTGTAATTCCACTTATTATAATTGTTTTCTTCAGCTTCACACAAGAAACAGCTTCTGGCTATTCTTTTACTTTAGAAAACTTTAAAAGAGTATTAAATTCACAGTATGTTTCTGTATTTAGAAGAAGTCTAGTGTTAGCTTTTCAATCTACAGTGCTATGTCTTATACTTGGATACCCTGTAGCATATTTAATCTCAAAAATGAAATCTAATAGAAGAAATATATTAATCATGTTATTTATTGTTCCAATGTGGATGAATTTTCTACTTAGAACATATGCATGGCTTCCTATACTAGGAAAAAACGGTGTAATAAATAACTTTTTATCTGCCATTGGCTTAAATACTATAAATATACTTTATACTGATGCAGCTGTGCTTTTAGGAATGGTTTATAACTTTTTGCCTTTTATGATACTGCCTATATATACAGTGCTGATAAAAATGGATAACAGTCTTATTGATGCTGCTGCAGATTTAGGTGCAAATAAAAGACAAATATTTACTAGAGTAATATTTCCATTAAGCATGCCTGGAGTTATTACAGGAATAACAATGGTATTTATGCCTGCTGTTTCTACATTTGTTATTTCAAGACTTCTTGGTGGTGGACAGTACATGCTGTTAGGAAACTTAATCGAAACCCAATTTACAACCATGGGAGATTGGAATTTTGGTTCAGCACTAGCTATCTTTATGATGATTATAATTTTGATTTCTATGGCTATAATGAATAAATTTGAAGGTACTGAAAGTATGGAAGGAGGAAAATAAATGTTAAATAAAATATCTAGTTTTATCAAAAGGTTTTATCTATTAATAATCTTTATATTTCTATATACTCCTATAGTAACATTAATGGTTTTCTCCTTCAACGACTCTAAATCTATGGGGCAATGGAAGGGTTTTACTTTAAGATGGTATCAGGAGCTTATGCAAAATGATAGAATTCTTCTTGCCCTTAAAACAACATTGATAATTGCCGTAATTGCTTCAGTTGTTGCTACTATCATTGGAACTTTTGCTGCTATAGGAATACATAAAATGAGGGGATTTAAAAAGAAAGCATTGCTTAATATCAATTATCTTCCTGTGTTAAATCCTGATATTGTTACTGGTATTTCACTTATGAGCTTATTTATATTTGTAACTCCTTATTTAAATATTGAATTTGGTTTTACTACTATGCTAATAGCTCATATTACTTTTAATATTCCTTATGTTGTATTATCAATACTACCAAAATTAAAGCAAATGCCAACTAACATAGAAGAAGCTGCTTTAGATTTAGGTGCAACTCCTTTGTATACTCTTAGAAAGATAGTACTTCCACAAATAAAGCCAGGAATTTTTGCTGGTATGCTTATGGCCTTTACAATGTCTATTGATGACTTTGTAATAAGCTTCTTCACCACAGGTCCTGGTGTTACTAACCTTTCTATTGAGATTTACTCAATGGCTAGAAAAGGAATAAATCCATCAATTAACGCATTATCTACATTAATGTTTATAATAGTGCTTATACTATTATTAATAGTAAATAGAAAAGATTTTAGTACGAAAGGTGTTGAAAAGTAAATGAAAATAAAAAAATCTATTGCTTGTGTTTCAGCTGTATTATTAGCATCTTCTGCTTTTGTAGGATGCTCTGGAAGCTCTGCTGGAGAAAATGGAACTATTAACGTATTTAACTGTGGTGATTATATTGATCCTTCATTAATTAACCAATTCGAAAAAGAAACAGGTATTAAAGTAAATTATGATACTTATGATACAAATGAAATAATGTATCAAAAAGTTAAAACTAATCCTGGAACATATGATATAGTTGTTCCTTCTGATTATATGATTGAAAAAATGATTGCAGAAGATATGGTAGAAAATATAGATTTTTCAAATATTCCTAACTATAAATATATTGGTGAAGATTATAAGAACCTTTCTTACGATCCTAATAATGAATATTCTGTACCATATATGTGGGGAACTATTGGTATAATTTATGATCCTTCAGTTGTTACTGAACCTGTAACAAGTTGGAATATTCTATGGGATAAACAATATAAAGATAATGTTTATATGTTCAATTCAATTAGAGATACAATGGCTATTGGTTTAATTAAAACTGGTTCATCTATCAACTCAACTAATGCATCAGAAATTGAAGCTGCTAAAAATGCTTTAATAGCACAAAGAGATGCAACTAATCCAGTATATGTTGTTGATGAAGTTAAAGATAACATGATAGCTGGAGAAAAAGCATTAGCTACAGTATGGTCTGGTGATGCAATTTATATCATGAATGAAAATCCTGATTTAAAATATGCTATCCCAGAAGAAGGTTCTAATAAATGGTTTGATGCTTTAGTAATACCAAAAGGTGCTCCAAATAAATCAGGTGCAGAAGCTTTCATAAACTTCCTATGTGATCCTGATAATGCATTAAAAAATGTTGAATATATTGAATACTCAACACCAAATACAGCTGCTTTTGAGATGTTAGATGAAGAAACAAAAAATAATCCTGCTGCTTACCCTTCTGAAGAAACTTTAGCAAGATGTACAATATTTACTAACTTAAATTCAGAAACATTAAAACTATATGAATCAGCATTTACTGATGTACTTTCAAATTAAGGCAATTTAAACTATGGTAAGATACTATATAATATGTGAGGGTAGGGTACAAGGAGTTGGATTTAGATATTTCTGTCAGATGAACGCCGCTGAACTTAATTTAACTGGTTATGCCCATAATCTTAATAACGGCATGGTAGAAATTGAAGTTCAAGGCTCTGAAGAAAAAATAAATATATTTATTCATAACATAAAAAAAGGTAATTTCTTCATAAGAGTAAATAACTTAAGCCAGAAGAAAATAGATTTACATCCTTCCGAAAAAAAGTTTTCAATAAGATAACGAAAAAAGGACTGAAAAAAAGTCCTTTTTTCAATTATCAATCCTCCCTTTCCACTTTTGTATCATATAACATTAAATTGTAATTCTTAATTATATTAATAAGCTTATCAGCATATATAAGCTCTCCAGCTTCATTTTTAGCAGTACTATATCCTGCCCTTTGAAGGGCTAAAGCCTGACTTCGATAGTCTTTTGCAATAAATACACCATTAACGGTATATCTTTCATTTTCATATAAAAATAGTCCATGATCTTCTATCGATTCTGCTTTGCTATCATACTTCCTAAAACTAGCCTCAATTACATCCGAATAATTTTCATTTGTAGTCATAGTAGCTATATCCCCATTCCATCTACTATCAGCTTTAATGCCAAATAAATTATTATGTTCCATTGCTAACTGTGATTTTCCCCATCCAGACTCTAAAATAGCCTGTCCTATAGTTATAGATGGCAATATACCATACTTCTTATAATTGATATATGCCTGCTGCTCTATTGATTCAATAAACTCTATCTTATCATAATCGTAATATAATCCTTCATATAGTGAGCAGTACTTTATTTTTTCTAAATACTCATTTGCTTCAACAATCTGTTCTTCTTCAAGTCCTAAATCTTCTAATACACTTTGAAAATTCTTAATCTTATATAGTGCATCTACCTTTTCTAAGAATCGTTCTGCAATCATAGTCAAATCATCATCTTGAATTAAAGTAGAGTTTCCATCATACAATACCATGGCAATGGCCATAACCTCCTGCCAATTAACTTGAGCTCTTCCATAACTCACTGAATCAGCTATATTTATGTAATCCTCCATCTGTTCTGCTGTAAATATTTCCTTCTTTAAAATATCTATATTAAACATATTTATTACTATAGAAAACGTAAGTAAAAAAACACTTATAAACAATATTACAAATATCGTTACTGAAGTTGTTTTATTTTTTTCAACCTTATATTCTTCAATTCCATTATAAACACTCTTATTTTGCACTCTTTCCACCTCCCTCTTTAATTATATATATATTCTTTGAATTATTTATTACATTACTATTACAAAAAAATTAAACAAAAATAATAAAAGGTATTAACATACCATATCTACTCCATAATTTGTTAATACCTTTTATACTTATATTTTTAAACTTTTTCTATCTTTAACTCTTCTTTGGAAAAAAATTCTTCAGTTTCGCTAATTACTACTTTTCTAAGAGCAATAAGTCCCACCAAATTAGGTAAAGCCATTAATCCATTAACTATATCTGCTATCACAAAAACCGTGTCCAACGATAAAAATGGCCCAACAGCAACAAATGATATAAATACTATCTTATATAATTTTATACTCTTTATACCTGCTAGATATTGAAGACACTTTTCACCATAATAATTCCAACCTATAATTGTAGTAAAGGCAAAAAATATAAGCCCTATATTTACAATAAACTTTCCAATACCTGCTATAGGAAATGCTGTTTCAAAAGCAGCTGTTGTCATAGCCACACCTTCAAGTCCACTATTAAATGCTCCTGTCAATACAAGTGCAAGACCAGTCATTGTACATATTAATATAGTATCAATAAATGTTCCTATCATTGAAATAAGTCCTTGTTTAACTGGTGATTTTGTTTTTGCAGCTGCAGCTGCTATAGGTGCACTTCCAAGACCTGCTTCATTAGAAAAGATACCTCTACCTATACCTCTTTGAATTACTGTTTTAATAGTAATTCCAGCTGCACCTCCCAGTGCAGCCTGGGGATTGAATGCACTGCTCACTATCAACAGAATAGCCTCTGGTATCTCCTTAAAATAACATATAAGTATTAGTAAGGCTCCTATAATATAAAGTGAAGCCATAAATGGTACTATTTTTTCTGCTACTTTAGATATTCTTTGAATTCCTCCCAATGTAACAGCAGCAACTAATACTGTAATTACAGTTGCTGTAATCTGGGGAGAAATATTAAAACCTTTAGTAACTGCATCTGATATAGATTTTACCTGCCCAAATGTTCCTATTCCTAAAAGAGCTACTGCTAATCCAAAGAAAGCAAATAATTTTGCTAAAAGTTTATTGCCTGTTCCTTTCTCTATATAATACATAGGGCCTCCACACATCTGACCATTTTCATCACATTCTCTATACTTTATAGCTAAAAATCCTTCTGCATATTTTGTGGCCATTCCTACAAAAGCTGCAATCCACATCCAAAGTATTGCTCCTGGTCCTCCTGTTCCCACAGCCGTTGCAACCCCTACAATATTTCCTGTTCCTATAGTTGCTGATAAAGCTGTACATAGCGCAGCAAAGCTAGATATATCACCATCTCCTTTAACTTGGTCTTCATCCTTAGAAAATAAATACTTAAAAGCAAGTGGAAGCTTGGTTATCTGTAAAAAGCCTAACTTTACTGTAAAATATATTCCTGTTCCTACTAAGAGAATTAATAGTGGTGGTCCCCATACTAAATTGTTCATTAAATTTAAAATATTTTTTACTATCTCTAAAAATTTCATAAAAAAACCTCCTATTATTTTAGGAGGAGATTAATAAAAATATTATATATAATTATATTTAAACTTTTAAAATATTTAAGAAATTAAATATAATATTTTTATTTAATCCCCTGTCCTTTTACCTGAGAGTTTCAACATTTCTGTCTTGCTCCTTCGGTGCTCAAAAATTTTGAGTCTCTCCAAGGGCTCGTCCAATAGCGGTCCTACAAACCTGAAAGATTTACTTCTTCGGTGGATTATTAAATCGCTCTCCCACTACCTTCAACCGAACATATTATTTTGTTAGATTAATTATATACTTTATGATAAATTTTTTCAATATTTATCTATATAATCTGTTTATAGCACTGATCATAGCCTTAATAGAAGCCTTAGTAATATTACTATCTACACCTACACCAAAAGTTTTTATAAAGCTATCCCGTCTCTCCATATACACATAGGAAGCTGCTTCCGCTTCTGAACCCATGCTTAAGGAATGTTCTTTATAATCTAATATTTTAACATTAATCAATTTGCTTTTTGATAATCCATTTAAAAGAGAATCAATAGGTCCATTTCCAATTCCCTCAATAATATGTTTTTCATTTTTAAAAGTTATTTCTGCCTTTACTTTTGTATTTACCTTTTCATTTACCTCTACTATATCTTCAATATTAAGGTTATTAAGCTTCATGGGCTCTTTTATATCTAAGTATTGTTCTGTAAAAGCATTCATTATTTCATTCGGTTGTACTTCACCTTTTAACTCTGAAATTTTCTGAACTACTTCTGCAAACTCTTGTTGCATTGATTTTGGAAGCTTATACCCAAAACAATGATCCATAATAAAGGCTACTCCTCCTTTTCCTGATTGGCTATTTATTCTTACTAAAGGCTCATATTCTCTTCCTAAATCAGTTGGATCTACAGGTAAATACGGTACTTGCCATATGTTCTTATGCCTTTCATTATATTTTTTTATTCCCTTATTTATTGCATCTTGATGTGAACCTGAAAATGCTGTAAAGACTAAGTTTCCTGCATATGGATGCCTTACATGCACTGGAATCTTTACACACCTTTCATATATTTCAATTATTTCATTGATGTTTTCAATATTAAGCTCCGGATTTACTCCATGAGAAAACATATTATAGGCAACTGTCAGTACATCTACATTACCAGTCCTTTCACCATTACCAAATAAAGTTCCTTCAACTCTATCAGCACCAGCTAAAAGTGCCATTTCAGCATCAGCTACCCCTGTTCCTCTATCATTATGTGGATGTACACTTATAATAACATTTTCTCTAGATTTTATACCCCTGCACATATATTCAATTTGGTCTGCAAATATATTTGGTGTATCCATCTGCACTGTTGATGGCAAGTTTATTATGACCTTATTATTCTTATCTGCTCCCCAAGTTTTTACCACTGCATTACATACTTCAAGAGCATAATCCATTTCTGTCCCTGTAAAACTTTCTGGAGAGTACTCTAAATATATTTTCCCTGGAAATGATTTTACATATTCCTTTACAAGTTTTGTTCCCTCTATAGCTATTTCTTTTACTTCACTTTTACTCATATTGAAAACAACATCTCTTTGCAGTATTGAAGTAGAATTATAAATATGAACTATAGCCTGATTTACTCCTTTTAAAGCTTCAAAAGTCTTTTCTATTAAATGTGGCCTAGCCTGAGTAAGAACCTGCACAAGCACATCATCTGGAATTATATCCTCTTCAATTAACCTTCTTAAAAAGTCATATTCTATTTTTGATGCAGAAGGAAACCCTACTTCAATTTCCTTAAACCCAAGCTTTACTAAGAGCTTAAAAAACTCTACCTTTTCATCTACAGTCATTGGATTTATTAATGCTTGATTTCCATCTCGTAAATCCACACTACACCATATAGGCGCTTTATTAATTGTATTATTTGGCCATTTTCTATCCTTCAATTCTATAGTTTCAAATCTTTTGTATTTTTTATAATTTAACATTTAATAGCCCCCTTAAAAATGTTTATATAAAAAATCTTCACCCTTCTAATACTCTCAATTATTACTTTTAAGTATTCTTTTTTATTATATTATCTAATTAATACTTTTTTGTCAATATTTTACTTTTGGTTTTCTACTCTATTTCTCTCTTCCCCATTATAGAAAGCTTCTATATTACTTATTACCTCATCAAATAATCTTCCTCTAGCTTCTACACTTGCCCATGCAATATGAGGTGATAAAATAAGTTTTTCTTTATCTTCAACTTTTAATATTGGACTATCTTCTTTTATTGGCTCAATTTCAAATACATCTAGAGCAGCACCTTTTATTTTTCCTTCATTTAAGGCTTTAGCAAGATCTTCTTCACATACTATAGGTCCTCTACCCATATTTATTAAAATAGAGCTTTTCTTCATTTGACATAATGCATCATAATTTATTAATCTATCAGTCTTTTCATTTAATGGTGCATGAATAGATATTATATCGCTTTCTTTTAATAATTCCTCAAATGAAACTCTTTCAAAGTCCTTAGATGAATTTTTTCCTGATGTAGAGTAATAAATAACTTTTGCACCAAAGACTTCTGCTATCTTAGCCACTCTTATTCCTATATTTCCCAAACCTATTATTCCCCATGTCTTTCCTTCTATTTCGTTAAAAGGTTTATTTAAACATGTAAATAATCCACACTTAGAATATTCACCACTCTTTACAAAATTATCATAATAAAATACTTCATCCATTAAAGCTAAAGCTGTGGCAAAGGTATGTTGAACTACAGTACTAGTAGAATAACCTGCAACATTTGTTACAGCTATGTTTCTTTCCTTAGCATATTCTATGTCTATATTATTAAAACCAGTAGCAACTTCACAAATTAACTCTAAATTTTCTGCTGCTGATAAATTTCCTTTATCAAGCACAACCTTATTAGTAAATACTATATGAGCATCCTTAATCCTTGTTCTTACTTCTTCATAAGAAGTTGTATCATAATAAGTAAAATTCCCATACTTCTTTAATTTATCATAAGATACATCGCCTAAGCTTTTTCCATCTAATATAACAATATTCTTCTTCATTTTCTTCTCCTTTACATTAAATTTAAATACTTCATAAATACTTAAACATTATATCACTATATCTATTATTTCTCATGCTTTTTTAAAGATGATAATACTTTTATAATTGTATCTATATCTTCATCACTAAGCTCTTCATAATTATCTAGCTTTTCTTTAATATCTTCAATAATATGACTTTTGTAATTATCTGAACTCTTATTTCTTCCGGAATTCACTATATATAATGTTATTGTAGTAGTAATTACTCCAATAACCCCAATTCCAATTATCATAAGTATAACAGCAAAAATTCTACCT
This sequence comes from Clostridium sp. CAG:265, assembly GCF_000436575.1. NCBI lineage: Bacteria > Bacillati > Bacillota > Clostridia > Eubacteriales > Clostridiaceae > Clostridium > Clostridium sp. CAG:265. Next base: position 22,711 of record NZ_FR886578.1, on the reverse strand, counting down.
AACTGCGTTTTTAAAAGTACATCTCCATAGCCAACGGTAGTAAAAGTAACAAAACTCCACCAAAGAGCATCTTCAAGACTTATACCTTCTATAGTAGAAATAATTACTGCACCAATAACAATTATTATCACTGATATAACCAGCAAAAAGTTGAATTTGTTTTTTCTTATTTCATCTCTTACCTTAACTTTAAATTTAATGATATTTACTATAACCATAAAAACTTTACATAGTCTAATTACCATATATGCAGGAATAATTTCAGTAATCTTCACTACTTTAAAACATTTCAAATATATTCTTATGGAGATAATTGATAAAAGATCAATTATATTTTCCTTAAAAAACTCCTTCTTATTCTTACTTAATACTAATCTGCCAATATAATCACCAATGAATATAAGCCTAATAATATTTTCTATATAATAAAATGATAGACGTACTTCTTTAGGAATACTTACAAATATATCTATAACTATTATTAAGCTTAACATTAATGCCACTAAACCTATAAAATAATCATATACGCTCTTTTTATTCATATGCCTCTTCTCACTTTTTAAAAGATAATATATTAATTTATATGTAATCTACATAATTATAATTCTATATATAGTTTCTATGTTTTAAAAATATTTATTATACTTATAATTCATCATAAAAAATGTGCTGTATTAAAAGCTACAGCACATTTTTACTTCTATTTATTTTCTGTTCTCTTTACATCCCATATTTCATCTGCATATTGAAGTATTGTTCTATCACTAGAGAATGTTCCTGCATTACATACATTTAAGAAACATTTCTTTGCCCAAGCCATTTTATCTTTATAAGCATTAAATACTTCATCTTCTGTCTTTTTAAAACTTTCAAAATCAGCTAATAAGAAATATTGATCTCCTTCTTTGATTAATGAATCAAATAAATCATCAAAGTCTCCTGTTCCTCCATCATTTAAAGTTCCATCTATCAGTGTATCCATTACTCTTCTTATTGAATCATCACTTTCGTAATATGATTTTGATTTATATTTTCCTTGAATTTCTTGAATGTCTTCAACCTTTAATCCAAAGATAAAGTTGTTTTCTTCTCCACTTTCTCTTACTATTTCTACATTAGCTCCATCTAATGTTCCAAAAGTAGGTGCCCCATTAAGCATAAACTTCATATTTCCTGTTCCTGATGCTTCTTTTCCTGCAGTTGAAATTTGTTTTGAAAGATCAGCTGCTGGGAATAATTTTTCTGCATATGAAACTCTATAGTTTTCTACAAAATGAACTTTGATTTTCTTACTTACTTCTTCATCTTCATCAACAAGTCTTGCTATTTCATTAATAAATTTAACTATTGTCTTTGCTCTTCTATATCCTGGGAAAGCCTTAGCTCCAAATATAAAAGTTGTTTTTGGTATATCCATTTGAGGATTTTCTTTAATTCTATAGTATAAATCTAGAATATAAAAGGCATTAAGAAGTTGTCTCTTATATTCATGCATTCTCTTAATTTGAATATCAAACATTGAATCTGGATCTATTTCTACCCCTTCAGTATCTTTGATATATTTTGCTAATTGTTCCTTCTTTGCATGTTTTATATCCATAAACCTTGTTAATACTTTTTCATCATCTGCATATTTTTCAAGATTTTTTAATAAAGATAACTCTCTCACCCAATCTTCATTACCTAATAGTTCTGTAATTAATTTTGATAATTCTTTATTACACAATCTTAACCATCTTCTTGGAGTGATTCCATTAGTTTTATTTTGGAATTTTTCTGGATATAATTTATACCAATTATTTAATTCTGTTTTCTTTAAAATATCAGTGTGAAGTTGTGCTACTCCATTTACTGTATGTCCAACATGTATAGCTAAGTTGGCCATTCTAACTGTATTGTTATTAATTATTCTGAACTCTTGAATTTCTGCTCCAGCATATCCCTTGTCTTTTAATTCTTCTAAAAATCTTTTATCAATTTCTTTTATTATATCTAATACTTCTGGAAATAGTTCCTTAAATAAATCTTCATTCCATTTTTCCAAAGCTTCCGCTAAAATTGTATGGTTAGTATAAGCAAATACTTTATTTGCAACTCTTAAAGCTGCATCAAATTCAACTCCTTCTTCCTGTGTTAATATTCTTATAAGCTCAGGAATTGCAATAGTAGGATGAGTATCATTTAATTGTACAGCAATCATATCTCCTATATCTTCTGTTACCTTACCATATTTCTTTTTATAACTTCTTATTATATCTTGCAATGATGCACTTGAGAAGAAATATTGTTGTCTAAGTCTAAGCATCTTACCTTCTTTATTAGAATCATTTGGATATAACACTCTTGAGATATCTTCTGCTCTATTTTTATCTTCTAAGGCTTCATCATATTTTTGAGCATTAAATAATGTGAAATTAAACTCTTCTATAGGTTCACATTTCCATAATCTTAATGTATTTATATTTTTATTTCCATAACCAATGATTGGAGTATCATAAGGTACTGCTTTAACCTTCATATCTTTGTAATTGATAATAACAGTCTCACAGTCTTTTCTTATGCTCCATGGATCTCCATATTTAAGCCAAAAATCCCCAGTTTCCTTTTGTACTCCATTTTCAATATATTGAGAGAATAATCCATTACTATATCTTATTCCATAACCTGTAAGTGGTACTTCCATTGTAGCTGCTGAATCCATAAAGCAAGCAGCAAGTCTTCCAAGACCTCCATTACCAAGTCCTGCATCTTCTTCAATTTCTTCTATTTTATTTATATCAATATTAAGCTCTTCTAAAACTGCTTTAACATCTTCATATAATCCAGTTGATATCAAATTGTTACCTAATGCTCGTCCCATTAAATACTCAGCAGATAGATAAAATGCTTGCTTTCCATTTTCATATAATTCCTTTGTATCATTCCATTTATCAATTATTTCTTCCATTATTGTAAGAGAAAGAGCATTAAATATTTCAAAATCCTCTGCATCTTCAATTCTTTTTGCGTATTTTATCTTTAAATATCTCTCAATTCCTCTTTTTATTTCTTCTCTTACCACTTTTATTCACACCTTCCATACATTTTTGTATATTTATATATTTTATCTGCTAAATCACAGTTTAATATATTCTCTCTAACTCTCCATTTCCAATTTTCACCTAAGGTTGATGGTAAATTCATTCTTGCTTCATTTCCTAAATTCAAGAAATCTTGCATAGGTGCTATGGCTAAACTTCCAACACTAGACCATGCACCTCTTATGAAGCCCCAATTATATCCTTCATTGCTATTCATAGCTAAATATTCCTTACAATATTTAACATCTTCCTTAGCTCCTGTTTTTTCATACCATCCTCTGAAGGTATCATTATCGTGAGTACCTGTATACACTATGCATTTGTTCATATAATTATGTGGTAAATAATCACTTTCTTCTCTTGCATCAAAAGCAAATTGAAGAACTTTCATACCTGGGAAATCTGATTCTTTTAAGAATTCTATAACTTCCTCAGTGAGATATCCTAAATCTTCTGCTATTATATCTACTTTACCTAATTTATTCTTTATGGCTTCAAAAAGCTTCATTGCAGGTCCTTTGACCCATTTGCCATTCACTGCTGTTTTTTCTCCATATGGCACACTCCAATAGCTTTCAAAGCCTCTAAAATGATCTATTCTCAGAACATCATATAACTTTAAACTTTCTTCAACTCTTCTTATCCACCAAGTAAATCCATCTTCCTCCATTGCCTTCCAATTATATATAGGATTTCCCCATAATTGTCCTGTTTTTGAGAAAGCATCTGCTGGACATCCTGCTACAGCTTTAGGTTCTAATGTATCTTCATCTACTAAGTAATCTTTTGGATTACTCCATACATCTGCACTATCTATAGCCACATATATAGGTATATCCCCTATTATCTTAATGCCTTGCATATTGGCATAGCTTTTAAGCTTGTGCCATTGCTTAAAAAATAAATACTGTATAAAGCTCCAATATTCAATTTCATCTTTTAGCAGTAACTCACATTTTTCTAAAGTTTCTATATCTCTTCTTTTAATATCATCATCCCACTTAAGCCATGATACTAAGCCAAAGTATTCTTTTATAGCCATATATAATGAATAATCTTTTAACCATTTCTTATTTGCTTTTTTAAATGCTGCTATTTCATTGCTAATTCTAAGATTGCCACTTTCTTTATAATTTAGATAAGCTTTCTTAAGCACCTTGTATTTAGTTTTAAATAATAATCCATAATCAATACTTTCTTTATCTTTGTAATAATCTTCATCTTCATAATCTAACTTTTCTAAAATACCTTCTTCATTTAAGATGTCAAAATCAATAAAATATGGATTGCCTGCAAAGGCTGAAAATGATTGATATGGTGAATCTCCATATCCAGTAGGCCCAAGAGGAAGTACCTGCCAATAACTTAATCCTGTCCTACTTAAAAAATCAACAAATTTATATGCTTCCTTGCCAAATGTCCCTATGCCAAACTTACCTGGCAGAGAAGAAATATGCATTATAACTCCTGCACTTCTATCCATGATTATCCTCCCTTAAGAATAAATAATCTATAGTAATTACTATAGATATTCCTAAACTTTCAAAACTATTTTCTGTTCCATCTATAAAGTTTCCTCATAAACATATTATCCCTTGTAGTCTCTTTTCTTTTACAAATGATATAAACATATCAATATTAATGTATAATCATTTTGCTAGAATATCATTGTATATTTAGATTCCTTTATCTTATTACCTATTATACTGATCATTTCAGAAAAGAGTGGGTTAAAAACCCCTTTTACTAAAACACCAATATTTTTTTGTATTATTTTGCTTTAGTATTCTAGCACTGTTATTAGGGATATAATTACTATCCTTAATAAATTCTAACACCTTTTCTATTGTACTTTCTTTAACATCTGGATGATTATTAAGCGCTCTTGAAATTATGCTTACTCCAACTCCTGTCAACTTAGCTATATCTCTTATATTCATTTTTAACCCTTCTTTTGGAACAATACATCGGTAACTATTCCAAAAAATCATTAAAAAATAATTTTAATGGCTTGTACAATTATTACCACTAAAATTATTTACATTTTTTTCTATATTTACATTATATTATCGTTTTAAACTGTTTTCAAATATAATATTATTTTTTTCTTTCCAAATAAAAAAAACAACCTTAAATAATACTGCAGTATTAAAGTTACGTATATCATAAGCAGTGTATTTTTCTATCTTATCCAGCCTATATATAAGTGTATTTCTATGAATATATAACGCCTTAGCTGCATCACTTAAATTAAGTCCACACCTAAAAAACACTTCTATAGTTCGTATCATTTCATTGTCAAGCTTAGAAAATCCCTCATTAAATATATGATATATCTTCTCCTTCTTTTCTTCTGATACTGAATCAATAATTCCTTCTAAAATTAATTTTTTTTCATTAATAACACTTTCACTTACTTTATATTTATTAGCTAACATAAGTTTATATTCACACTCTTCAAAAGATTTTTTTAAGGCTTCATAATTTTCAATCTGGCAATAGCTTATATAATATCTACTGGTAAAATTATTAAGTAAAGCATCCTTTATTCCTATAATATGCTCATAAATTTCTTTTACTTCAGCAATCAAAAGTAACTTATCATTAATTAAAATAACTTCTATATCACTATCATGATATAACTCTTTTATATATAGATAAGCATCGTATAATTTACTTTCTATATATATATCTATTAAATAAAACTTATCTAAAAGAGCAGGCCATACTGCCGAAATTATATCTTTTTCTATATTTTTTCCTTCTAGTAATGATGTAACTATACTTTCCTTATGAATCAAAATATCTTTTAGCTTATTTTCTAAAGAATATGCCAATAAATTTAATGTACTACCAAATGCTGCTTTTGTTTTCAAGCAGCATTCGGTTCCATTAAATTTAATACTTTTACTTACTATCTGATCACTATCATCATATTCTAAAGTTTCATAAACTCCTAAGCTTTCAATTGATAATCGGAAAGGTATATTACAACATTCATAAATATTTTTTACCATGTTCTCAATACATTCCACAATATCACCTCTTAAGCACTTACATATACTTTATCTTAGATTACCCTTAAAGTTGTATCCTTATCAAATACATGTAAACTATTAGCATCTAAGTATATCTTAGCTTTTTCTCCTACTTTTAAATTCGTAGTCCCTTCTATTCTTATTGTTACTGAAGCATTTCCACATTTAGTATAAACATAACTTTCTGCTCCCATATGTTCTACAACTTCAATATCACCAACAATAGTTGAATGTGGATTATTTGCTATAAGTTCTTTGTCATCACTTAAGCTTTGTGGTCTTATACCAAAAGTAACCTCTTTTCCTATATAAGATTTTAATGCATCACATTTATCTGCTGGAAACTTTATCTTATTTCCATTAAATGATGCAAATAAATCATTTCCTGATTTTTCAATAACACCATCTATAAAATTCATTTGTGGGCTTCCCATAAATCCAGCAACGAATAAATTTGTTGGATAGTTATAAATATTTTGTGGAGTATCAACTTGTTGAATTACACCATCTTTCATAACAACAATTCTTGTACCCATTGTCATAGCTTCTACTTGGTCATGTGTAACATAAATAAATGTTGTTTGTAATTTTCTATATAATTTACTAATTTCAGTTCTCATTTGAACTCTTAGTTTTGCATCAAGGTTAGATAATGGCTCGTCCATTAAGAATACCTTAGGATTTCTTACAATGGCTCTTCCTAATGCAACTCTTTGTCTTTGCCCTCCTGATAAAGCCTTTGGTTTTCTCTTTAATAAATGTTCGATGTCAAGAATTTTAGCTGCTTCTGTAACTTTCTTTTCTATTTCATCCTTTGGCATCTTTCTTAATTTTAATGCAAAAGCCATATTGTCATATACAGACATATGAGGATATAAAGCATAGTTTTGGAAAACCATTGCTATATCTCTTTCTTTTGGTTCAACATCATTTACTAATGTATCCCCTATATATAATTCACCTTTTGAAATATCTTCTAACCCTGCAATCATTCTTAATGTAGTTGACTTACCACAACCAGATGGTCCAACGAAAACTATAAATTCTTTATCTTCTATTTCTAAGTTGAAATCTTTAACTGCTGTTACATCGCCTTGATAAATTTTATAAATATGTCTTAATGATAAACTTGCCATATATATTCCCTCCATAAATTCATTTTTAAACTCTTAATATATTTATATTGTACTTCTTGAAATTGTTTTCATCTATATGTAATAGTTACAAATTAACATATTATTTTTTGTAATAATATCTAATATGTTAATTTCTTACATATATACTTTTACTTTGTAATCATAACATAACATAAAGTTTATTTTCAATGTATTAAAGTTTCTACTCACTATATACATCAAAAAAATTCATCCTTTTTTACTTATTATTTTTTAATTATCCAAGAAGTATTTTTCATTTATTTATGGTAATTCAAAAAGAATATTAGAAATCGGTTACTATCTGTATATTCCTATATTTAAAACTCTATTATTTTTTATAATTTTACTATTTACATTTTTATAGTAATCGGTTACTATAATATTAATGGTATATTTAGGAGGTAATTAATATGCATAAGAATATAGTATCAATGTTACAAGACAATTTTATAAACGTATTTAATGTAAAGGATCAACACTTATTCTTCTCACCAGGAAGAGTTAATTTAATAGGTGAACATACAGATTATAATGGTGGACATGTTTTCCCTTGTGCACTTTCTTTTGGAACATATGGAATAATATCTAAAAGAAATGATAGAAAAGTAAGATTATATTCAATGAACTTTGAAGATTTAGGAGTTATTGAGTTTAGTCTAGATTATATGGTTTATGATAAAGCACATGATTGGGCAAACTATCCAAAAGCAGTTATAAAAACTTTTGAAAATCATGGATATAGAACTGAACACGGTTTTGATATATTATTCTACGGAAATATTCCAAACGGAGCTGGACTTTCATCTTCAGCTTCATTAGAAGTATTAATGGCTGTAATCATTAATGATTTAAACAACTTTAATTTAGATATGATATCTATGGTGAAAATGTGCCAAGAAGCTGAAAATAAATTCATTGGCGTTAACTGTGGTATCATGGATCAATTTGCTATTGGTATGGGTACTGAAGGATGTGCTATACTGTTAGACTGTAACACTTTAGAATATAGATATAGTAAAATCAATATGGAAGGATATAAAATAGTAATCGGTAATACTAATAAGAAACGTGGACTTGCTGATTCTAAATATAATGAAAGACGTTCTGAATGCGAAACTGCATTAGCTCAAATACAAACTGTTAAAAATATCAATTCTTTAGGAGAACTTACTGAAGAAGAATTTGAAGAAGTTAAGAACGTAATAACAGATCCAATAGTAAGAAAAAGAGCGAAACATGCCGTTTATGAAAACCAACGTACTTTAAAAGCTGTTAAGGCTTTAGAAAATAACAATTTATTATTATTTGGAAAACTTATGTCTGAATCTCATATTTCTTTAAGAGATGATTATGAAGTTACTGGTAAGGAATTAGATACTTTAGTATCTTTAGCATGGGAAATGCCTGGAGTAATAGGTGCTCGTATGACTGGTGCTGGATTCGGTGGATGTACAGTTAGTATAGTCAAAGAAGAAAATGTTCAAAACTTCATAGATACTATCACTAAAAAATATACTGAAATCATCGGTTATGCTCCTGATTTCTATGTGGCAACTATATCTGATGGTGCTAGAAAATTATTATAATATATTATACAATTATTTAAATAGGCTATCCATAAAAGGATAGCCTATTTATTACTATGCAAGGTGTGATTAAATGAAGATTACTATTCAAGATGTTGCTAAAAAGGCTGAAGTTTCTGTTGCCACAGTATCTAGAGTGCTAAATGGCAACTATCCTGTAAAAGCTGAAACAAAAGAAAAAGTTCAAAAAGTAATAAAAGAACTTAATTTTATTCCTAATATACAAGCTAGAGAACTTACTAGACAAAAATCCACTGCCATAGGAGTTGTTCTCCCTAGTATTAATAATATGTTTTTCCCTGAAGTTGTTACAAGCATAGAAACTGCTTTAAAAGCAAAAGGCTATTCTTTAATTCTTTGCTGCTCTAATAATGATAGAGAAGAAGAGGTAAGATGTATCAATGACCTCCTTGCACGAAATGTTGCAGGCGTAATTGTACTAGATCCTAACACTTCAAATATCAATTCAGATTTTTATAAATCAATTGCTAAAACAGTTCCTATTGTATTTATAAACGGGCATGCTTCCGTAGAAAACATATCTTCTGTTTCCAATGATGAAAGCATTGGTGCTGAGATTGCTTTAAAATATCTCATCAATAATAACCATAAGAATATTCTTTTCATTCGTGGAGAAAATAGTGCTTCTTATGATATCAAAGAAAAAAAATATATAAGCATGCTTACAAATTCAAATCATTACCACCCATCTAATGTAATTAATATCGGTAAGGGAAATGGTAGTGAAACCGTAGATAATACAATTGTATCTGTAACTAATTTCTTAACTAAAAATAGAAAAATAACAGCTATCTTTGCTTGTAATGATCTTATGGCCGTTGGTGCCATAAATGCCTGCAAAAGACTAGGCTTAAATGTTCCAGAAGATATTTCTGTAATTGGTTTTGATAATACTGAGTTAAGCAAAATAGTAGAACCTAAATTAACTACCATAGATCAAAATATGTCTCTTTTAGGAGAAAATGCTGCTGAACTATTATTAGAAAAGATAACTTATAATAATGAATTCAGCAAAAAAATAATTTTAAATAACAAACTTGTGATAAGAGAAACTGTTAATCAGCAAGGTGATTAATCTTCAAAACTAATAAAAATAACCCAGTAATTTAGAATTACCAGGTTATTTTTATTAGTTTTTCATTATCTTGCTTTCGTAAGCTTTTAATTCTATATTATTGAAGTTCTTAACCTTGTCAGTGTGGTTCATAACAAAGTAATAAGTTTCTCCATTAACTTCTCTCTTAACTACTTCAACGCCTTCTTCTGTATCTATCCATTCAATAGCTGCATCAGTAATTATCTTTGCTGCTATGGCATCCATAGTACAGTTATCAAGACCTGTTCCTATATAATAAACTTGACCTTCTTCAAAATTATTAACAGTTACAGCGCTTAAATGATTGTAAAATTCATCATTATACACAAATAGAGGTTTCGCAGTAGTAGTTTTTAACATATCTCTAAAGACAACTCCACTACCTGAAATGCCTGCAAATTCATCTATACCTTTTATATCTACCTCTTGTCCTTCTTGAAGAGATTCTATTTCTTCAACATAACCACCAATTAACTCATTATAATATGTTGGATTAAGCTCTCCAAGAGTTAGATTATTATAGTAATCTTTAATAGCCGTTCTAAAGCTAAATACAACTTTTCCACCATTTTTAACAAATTCTCTAATTCTTTCTTGAACCTCTGATTTAAATACTATCATTGTTGGTATTAATAATACTTTATATTCACTAAAATCAGTATAAGATGGAATAACGTCAATATTTATATTCTTATTATAGAATGGTCTGTAAAGTCTATATACTTCATTCTTATAATCCATTAAGAAACTTTGTTTTTGAATTCTAAATGAAGCCATAGATTCATAATCATAAATAACTGCTACTTCAGCTTTTACTTTACTATTAACTACTTCTTCATTTTCTTTAATATCCTTAAAGAAATCTTGAACTTCAAAGAATTTTCTTCTCTTTATATTATCTTGATCTAATATTCCATAACAATATTGCTCTGCACCTTTAACAGCTCCTCTATATCTAAAATACATAAGCGAATTACATCCATGAGCCATTGCTTGATATGACCACATTTTTGCTTGATTTGGTCTTGGAAGATATCCAATTACATCGTGTCCTTGAGCACCCATTATGGCTTCAGTTATCCAGAAATTTTGCTTTTTAGCACCTCTCATATAATCTAAACCACATGCTATTTCATGAGCTGGAATTGGCTCTCTTTGCCCACCCCATACTGGATAATTATTGTAAGCTACAACATCTAAATGCTGTGCAACTTTTGAAAAATCATAGCTCTTATCAAAATATCCACCTGAAAAATCATGCATTACTACAGAATCTTCACCTAATACTTCCTTTAATAAATCCACTTGCATCTTTGCATATCTTTCAACACTTAAACTTCTAAATCTTTCCCACTCCATACGTAATGAAGGATTATGAGTGGTTATAGTTTTAGCTGGAAGAGGTATTTCGTCAAAGTCATTGTACTCTTGCGACCAAAATACTGTTCCCCAAATTTCATTAAGTCTATTTATATTATTATTATAAGCCTCTTTTAAATAATCTCTAAAAGCTCTCTTACATTCATCACAAAAACAAATATCGCTTCCTTCATGACCAAACTCATTATCTATTTGCCATGCAACAATTCCTTTTTCATTTTTATAGTGCTCTGCAAGAGCTCTTATTATTTTTTCACTAAACTTATGATATGTTCTGCTGTTAAAGCAATACTGTCTTCTTCCTCCAAAAGCTCTCTTTGTGTTATCTTCAAATTCTGATAACACATCAGGATAGTTTTTTGCAAGCCATGCTGGCATAGTAGCTGTAGGAGTACCGAAAATAACTTTCAATCCCTTTTCCTTAGCTTTTGCTATCACATGATCGAAATAAGAAAAATCATATTCCCCTTCAATTCTCTCCATCATATGCCATGCAAATTCACCTATTCTTATTACATTACTACCTAATTCTATTATATTATCTAAATCTTCATTTAACATATTTTCATTCCAGTGCTCTGGATAATAATCAACACCTAAGTACATTTTTATACCTCCATTACCTTAACTCTTTTTTATAATAATTTTACCACATTTATATATGTTTTTAACTATTTTTTACTAAATTTTACTAAAAAATATTATTTAAACCCAGCCCTAAGACTGGGTTTTGTATATTATGCCATTTCAGCATTTCTTTTTTCTTCTAACTTATTGATAATTTCATCTTGGAATTGTCCTTCGATCTTATATCCTTTTTTATAAATTATAAAGGCTATAATACTTATTACTGAAGGTATACCAATCATTAAAACTCTCATACCAAATATTGTACCAGCTGTTTGAACTACATTTGCTTTATATCCTACTATTGTTAAACCTACACCGATTAACCATGCAGAAACTGCTGATGCACCTTTAACTAAAAGTGTTTGGAATGAAGCTATAATACTTTCATTTCTAGTACCAAATTTAACTTCGTTATAATCAATAACGTCAGCAAGCATAACTGTTGTTGCTCCTAAGATAAATCCTGTACCCATCTTCATGATAATTCCTGAAGTTGCTATTAATGTTGCATTTGTTGGCATAAATATTCCTACTAATAATAACATTATTAAACCAACTGCTGGTAAGTAACATGCCATTCTAAATACATTTCTCTTACTCATTTTCTTTGATATTATTGGGAATAATATTAAAGCACTGATTTCAGCAAGTGAAGCAAATGCTGTAAATACTGAATACATATTTTCATTTCCTGTAACATATTTGAAATAATAGATTGCAATACCACCTGCTAATTGAGCAACTAAGTTGTAAGCTAATACTACACCAATATATACTAATAATTGATCATTTTCTTTAATTACTTTAAACGCTTGTTTTAATGTTGTCTTTTCAGCTGATTGTCCTGATGAAGCCATATTGCAGCTACTATCTTTAACATTTACCACTGTAATTATTGATGATATAACAAATATTACCGAAATTATAATTGCTAATTTTCCATATCCTATTGTTTGGTCTCCACTACCTAGCTTATTAACCATTGCTAAACCAAATGCTCCTATAATAAGCCATGCTGAACTAGCAAAAATTCTTGGAATAACTGACATTTGATCTCTTTCTTCCTTAGTCTTAGATAATGAAGGAAGCATTGACCAGTATGGTATATCCATTAATGTATATGTCATTCCCCATAAAATATACATAACTGAGAAATAAGCATAAAGGCTTGTCCCTGTTAAATTTGGCTTTTTAAATAAGAAAATTAATACTACTGCATTAACCAATGTTCCAAGTAAAATCCATGGTCTAAATTTACCATATTTACTTCTTGTATTATCAACTATCATCCCCATCATTGGATCATTAAAAGCATCCCATACTCTAGCTACTAAAAATAAGTTCCCAACAAATAGCGGTGATATTCCAACTAAGTCTGTTAAGTAAATCATTAAGTATGATGAAACTATAGCATAAACTAAATCTTTACCTAAGGCTCCTACACCAAATGAATATTTTGTTTTAAAAGATAAATTCATATTTCCCATCCCTTTCATTTTCAATTTCACATTTATCTTTGAAACTGTTTACATCTGTTACAAGATTTATGATAACATTTTCACCAATAATTTGCAAGAGTTTTTTACTATTTTTTACTATCTTTTTTATATACATTTTACTAAAAAGTTAAAAATAGACTGTATAACCATCTTATACAGTCTTATTTTAAGCCTATTTACAAATAAATTTTATTATCTTGCTATCATAATCTCCAATTAATTTTATATCAATTCCTTGATTCATTAAATAGCTTCCGCTTTTTTCAATTTCTTCTTCATTTATTTGGAATTTATAAATTTTATCACCATCTAATCCTCTAAGCTTTACCCTTGCAGCTCTATGTCCTAACTTACTTTGAGGTAAGAATGCAAATAATAATACCTCTCCCTCTTTTACGTATTGGAATAGGGCATAATCATTTTCAGATGTGTTTTCTAGCCTATAGAAACTTCCTTCTTGAACTATATGACGAATATTTTTATATTCATTAATCATCTCTTTAGAAAGCTCTATTTCATCTTCACTTAACTTTAATATATTACAGCCAATGCCTAGTGTACCCATCATGGCACTATGGTATCTAAATTTCATAGGTATTACTCTTTGTGATAAAAAATTTGGGCAATCTGTCACCCAAGCTCTCATGGCCTTTATTGGATAAATATATGAATAACTATTTTGAATTTTTAATCTATCATATGCATCAGTATTGTCACTTGTCCAGAAATCATCAAATATACCTAGTATACCATAATCAGTTCTTCCTCCACCTGAAGCACAAGCTTCAAATAATACATCTGGATGCTTCTTCTTTAATTCTTTTACAATATCATAAATTGCTTCAATATGCTTATACCAGATATCTTTTTCAACACCAGCTTGTGATATAGGTCTATTAGCATCCCATTTTATATAATCTATTTCATATGAAGATAACAAATTGTCTAGCATTTGGTAAACAAACTCTTTAACTTCTTTTTTAGTCATATTTAATACATATTGTCCTCTTGAAGTATCACTAACTCTAGTTTCATAGTGATATATCCAATCTGGATGCTCTTTATATAAGCTTGCTAACGGATTTACCATCTCAGGCTCAACCCATATACCAAATTTCATATCTAACCCCTTAACTTCATCAATCAAAGGTTTTAAACCATTAGGAAATTTTTCTTCATTTACATACCAATCACCAAGACCATTATATATACAATCTCTTTCACCAAACCATCCATCATCAACAACAAATAATTCTGCTCCTATTTCCTTTGCTTTTTTAGCTAATTTTATTTGTTCATTACAAGTAACTTTAAATTCAGTAGCTTCCCATGAATTATATAATACTGGTCTTAAACCACTTCTTAAAATATTATCATTAGCAAACTTATGCAGATTATGGCTCATTCTTTCAAAACCTCTGCTTGTATATCCACATATAATTGCTGGCGCTATAAAACTCTTTCCTGCTTCAAGAGATAATTCAAAATCAAATTCATTAATTCCCATTTGAACTAAAGTTTCACCATATTGCGTCTGTTCAACAACACCTTTGAAGTTTCCGCTTAGCTTTAAAGCTCCAAAATAAACTTCCCCTGTACTTTCTGTGGCATCTTTATCTAAAATAAAATGAGGATTATGATTATGAGTTGATATTCCTCTTCTATTTTCAATAACTACTTTTCCAAAGCTCATCTTTTGAGTGAATCTTTGTTGTTCAGCTCCCCAATGTCCACAAGTATTAGAAAAATTTAATCCTTCATATGGAATATGGAATTGAGCACTATGTATCTTTTCCACCAATACTTGATCTTTAGTATTATTTACAACTTCAACCCATCTTTCCATAAGATCATAATCATAATGTGATCTATAATGTAAATTTACATCAAAATCATAATGATTATCTTTTAATTTTATGATTAGTTCTTGTCCATTTATTTCATATCCTTCATATCGTAATACTATTTCTCTTGTCTTATCACTAAAATTAACTTTTAAACAAGTTTCTTTATATCTTAATCCTCCATGCACTGGAAACTCTTCTGGAGTTATTTCATGAACTGGATCATTAGTTGATACTTCATTTAAAACAGGCATTTGGAAGTCATTAATATTATCAATTCTATTTCCCCAATATAAATGCCTTATAAGTCCTAAATTATCAACTCCAAAGATATAAGATGTATTTTTAGTTTCAATGCTAAATATATTTTGATTTTCATTAATCTTAATTCCCATAATTTCTCCTTTTTCAATCCCTTTACTAAGATAACGTTTTCTTAATTAGATTATAATATACTCATAGTAAAAAAATCAATATTTTTACTAAATTTCATTATAAAATTTTACTATTTCCTTTAAATATGGCTCTAAGATATCATCATTTTCAAAATATAACTCATGTTTGCCATTATCAAATCTAACAAATTTACAATTTTTAGCATATTTACGAAAAGTATTATGTCCTTCATCATTTACAAAAGTATCTTTTCCTGATTGAAATAATAAAATTGGAATTTGAATTTTCTTTATATTTTCTTCTTTTTTTAATTTTCTTGTTGCTTTTATTGCTTCATTAATCCACTTAAAAGATCCTCCATTTCTCTGAAGCACTTCATTTGCTCGTAATGCATTTAAATGTCGTGAATATCTATATTGGTTTGATGTAGCTGATTCTTCTAAATTATACTCTCCATTGAAAGGACCTTGTCCAAAAATATAATTATTACCTTTTCCAACATATATAAAGAATTTACTGATTAAATAAGCCATATTTTCACTATAATTTCCTGTGTTTATTTCCATCATCGGTGAACTTAATACAGCTTTTTCAAAATATTCTTGATATTTTTCTAAAAATAAAGCTCCAATGCCTCCACCCATAGAATGAGCAAATAAAAATACAGATTCACCTTTCTTTTTCACTACTTCATCCATAAAAATCTTTAAATCCTCTATATAGTAATCAAAGCTATCTATATGAATTTGACTCTTTTCCTTAAAATTCAAATTAGATGATCTTCCATGACCTCTATGTTCTAGACCATATACCGAATATCCCATTTCTGTAAAGTAATAAATAAGTTCAGTATACTTTTCTAAACATTCAGTAAATCCATGGCTTATAACAATGATTCCCTTTTCATCTTGAACAATAAATTTTTCATAATAGATATTTATATTATTACAACCTTTAAAATACCCACTTTCCTTCTTTGTATTTAATTTTCTTTCCACATATCTAATAATTTCTTCATCTTGTCCATAATTTGAACAAAATATATTTGCTATTTCATTCATTTTTATCCCTCTTTTTAATTTTATATGTACAACCTAATCATATATTATACTACTATTCATTGTAAATATCGAAAAATAAAGAAGTATGAACTTTTTTTAAATAATCATACTTCCTTTTCAATATATGGCTATATTATTCTCTTTACACTTTCTCGAATCACAAACTCCGATGGTACTATAACCTTTTTAGCGTAGCGCCTATCATTAGAAAGTTTTTCTACCATAAGTTCTACAGCTACCTCTCCTAAGTATTCTGTATGTACAGAAACTGATGTCAATGGTGGATTAGTATATTGAGACACTATTGTATCATTAAAAGCAATTATACTGATATCTTTTGGAACTTCATATCCAGCTTCCTTAAGTCCCCTTATAACCCCTACTGCCACTGCATCATTTGATGCGAATAAAGCTGTTGGAAGACTATCATTATTTTTTAAATACTCACTTATTGAACGATATCCACCATCATATGTCATTTTACTATCTATAATAAACTGCTCATTATATAGCGATTTTTCTTTCATATATTCATTATAAAATTTCAATCTATCATCAAGACTAAATATCTTTAAATCATTTAGTGTTTTTTTTGAACCAACAAACCCTATTTTTTCATGACCCATTTTAGTAAAATAATTTAACGCTTGGAATACACCTAATTTAAAATTAGTTTTAACCCCATCATATATTTCATCATTTGGACTTGAATCAAGGAAGACTAAATTAGAAGAAATTGCTGATACTTCTTTTACTTCCTCTTCTGTAAATTTACCAATGCAAATGATTCCATTTAGCTTAGTGTCTTCAAACAATTGATAAGCTCCCCCATTTTTAAATACACTTACTACTTTTATACCTTTTTGAAAACATTGCTTTTCAACTATACTTCTTAAAAAAAGATAATATGGATCTTGCAGTTGTTGTGCAACATCAAACATTTCAACAATTCCAACTACATAGATATTCTTACTTTTATTCTTTCTTTGCTTTGCTGTCTTATATTTCAATTCTTCTGCTACTCTCAATATTTGTATCCTTGTCTCATCAGAAACTACAATCTTAGAATCGTTATTTAAAACTCTCGATACAGTAGCTAAAGAAACTCCTACCTTATCAGCTATTTCCTTTAAAGTTGCCACTTTTACCCCCTATAATGCCTTTTTACTTTATTATAATATATTTTATAAATAATTACACTACTTACATCTCTTATTTATACAGCCCCCAACTTTAATAATATGAATTTTTCTTTTAGTCTCTTCTTAATCTTATTGTATGCATCTTCACATGTACAATGGCAACAATAAAAAATGTTTCTTTATCCTTTAGTGCTTTAGTAATACTCTCAATAAAATTATCATCTTCATATTTTTATTAATAATATATTTTCTTTGTGAATATTTAATAATTTATAAAACAAACTAATATTAAATTATCATTTATTAAATCTGAAGAAGGTGTAAATTTGAAAACTTTATTTATTAAAATTTTTGTATATTTCGCTTTATTTTCACTATTAATTTCATGCTTTAATTATGTATACAGTAATGCTTATGATAAAATTAACACAGAAAAAGTTGTATATTTAACCTTTGATGATGGTCCTAGTAAAAACACCTCTAAAATTTTAGATATCCTTAAAATAAATGATGTACATGCAACTTTTTTCGTAATTTGTCCTTACATAGAGTCCCATAATGCTCTAATAAAACGTGCTTATGATGAAGGTAATGCTATTGGCAACCATACTCATAATCACGAATTTAAATATATATATTTATCAGAAGAAGCTTTTTGGAATAACTTTAATAAACATCAAAACTTCCTTAAAGAAATAACTGGAAAAGATTGTACAATATTTAGATTTCCTGGTGGATCTCATAACACTTTAGTTAGAAATGCTCATGGAAGTTCTTTTACAGAAAACATCATATTAAAGCTAAATGAACAAGGTATAAATTGTTATGATTGGAATGTTGATTCTGGAGATGCCAAAGGAAATAATATTCCCGCTACAACCATCTATAACAATGTAGTTAAAGATTCAAAAGATAAAGATGGACATTTAAAATCACCAGCTATCGTCCTTATGCATGATTGTATGACAAAAACAACAACTGTTGAAGCATTGCCAAAAATAATTGAATATTTTAAAGAGCAAGGTTATAAATTTGATACTTTAAATTAAAATAGGAGCTTAAATTTTTAGCTCCTATTTAATATCAAATTTATATTTACAAATTAAAATTCATATTAGCATTATATTGACCAGTAGACATTAAATATCTTTTTAATACTTTCGATGAATAAACTTTAAAAGGAAGTAAATCGCTTATATTAATAGAATATTCTTCTGACTTTATAGCTTTTCTTATTTCTTCTATAGTACTACATTCTTTATTGAAAGTGGTAAATATAGCCCCTATCTGTAAAGGAGTATGGCTATCGCTTCCTGTAACTATATTAACAGAAAGCTTTTTAGATAGCTCAATAAGTTCATTTTTAGCTTTTGTTTCCCCTTTTCTAAATATATCTTTAGCATTTAAGTCAATGGCATCTAACCTTTTTAAACTTTCTTCTGAATGCTTAAAAAGCTTGTGTCCCTTTCTACAAGGATGAGCTCCAATTTTCAAACAGTTATAAATATCTGACATATCTAGTAATTCTTCAAATTCAATCAAATTTTCTTTTTCCATGTATTGTTCTAAGATTTTATGAATATCCATTATGTCATCTCTATCTCCTGCTATTATAACGTGGCCCTTTCCTTTCACATTAACTTCTAATGCTGGGAATATAGCTACTCCATCAACCATATATCTATTTCCTTCATATATATAGTTTTCTTCTAAATATTTATATATTACATTGAAGCATATAGCATTAAAATGCTCACATAAAATTATTCCATCTATCTTATTTTCCTTGGCATATTTTATTTCATTTAAAAAAAAATTTTCATTAAAATCTTTTCTTTTACTTAGCAAACCATGAACATGGAAGTCTATGTTCATACTGTTTTCTCCTTATTAATTATTTTTTAATCTATACAAAACTTTAATTTTCATCTTATTATATGTATATGCTTAATATGAGATTTCTGCCTACATATTAATATAATAATTATTATTGTATTTTCATCTCTTTTATACTTTACAAATATATTTTTTTATATAATAATAATTCTTATATAACTTTATATTATATAGGAGGTACTTATGGAAAATATAATTTTAGAAGAAGGAATGAAAGCACCTGATTTCACACTTCCTGGTTCAGATGAAAAAAACCATAAATTAAGTGATTATCTTGGAAAAAAAGTTGTTCTATATTTCTACCCAAGAGACAATACCCCTGGCTGCTCAAGAGAAGCTGAAGCATTTAGAGATAATGCTGAAGAATTCAATAAGAATAACACTGTAATACTTGGAGTTAGCAGAGACACTATAGCTTCACATAATAAATTTATAGCTAAATATGATTTACCTTTTGTACTTTTATCAGATAGAAATGAAGAAGTTTGTAAATTATATGATGTCCTTAAAGAAAAAACTATGTGTGGTCGTACAGGAATTGGTGTAGAACGTAGTACTTTTATCATTAACGAAGAAGGAATAATCACTAAGATTTATAGAAAAGTAAAAGTTGCCGGCCACGTAGATGATGTAAAATGCAACCTTTAGGAACTCCAATGGAGTTCCCTCCTCAATTTTTCATTCTTAATTAAATTTCGTTCCTTCTTTAAGCATCTCTTTGAATTTGTTCCACTCTACAAACTCTCCCCCCATACTCTCAAGATGATTGGTATGCATTTGACAATCTATAAATAAAAACCCTTCTTCTTCTAGCTTCTTAGCTAAAGATATCAGTGCAGCTTTTGAAGCATTGCTTACCTTTGAAAACATACTTTCTCCAAAGAAACATTTCCCTATTTTAACTCCATAAAGACCACCTACTAACTGCTCATCTTCATATACTTCAACACTAGATGCTAATCCTAAGTTATGTAATTTTATATATGCTTCTTTCATATGGTCTGTTATCCATGTACCTTCTTGACACTCCCTAATCTCCTTGCAATTTGAAATCACGGCAGCAAAATCATTATCAAAAGTTATTTTAAACTGATTCTTCTTTAAAATTTTCTTCATGGAATTTGATATTTTAATTTTACTTGGGTAAATAATAAACCTTGGTTTAGGGCACCACCATAATATTTCCTCTCCTGGATTATACCAAGGAAATATTCCATTACAATATGCTAGTATTAATCTTTCTACAGATAAATCACCGCCTATAGCTAATAATCCATCTTCTTCTGATAATTCAGGATTTGGAAATACTATTTCATTATTTAATCTAAATACTGCCATTTTCTTTTCCTCACTACTTAATTTTTTATTATATGTTGTATTATACCGTATTTCATCTGTTATAATATATAAAGAGGTGTAAAAATATGAAAAATTTATCAAAAGTACTTATAGGTATACTGGTAGTAATAATAATCATAGCTATACCAGTAGTTAGTGGCTACAATAACTTAGTAGCTTTAGAGCAAAAAGTTGATACTGCTCAATCTAATATTGATACTCAACTTCAAAGAAGATCAGATTTAATTCCAAATCTAGTGAGCACAGTAAAGGGATATGCTAACTTAGAAAGCGAAATTTATACAAATATCGCTGATGCAAGAAGTAAATTAGCAGGTGCTTCTACCATCCAAGAAGAAGCTGCTGCTGACCATGAGTTAACTAGTGCTTTATCAAGACTTCTTGTGGTTGTAGAAAACTATCCTGATTTAAAATCAAGTTCAAATTTCCAAGACTTAGCTATTGAACTTGAAGGCACAGAAAATCGAATTACTATAGCCCGTCAGGATTATAATGATGCTGTTACTGAATATAATACTAAGAGGAGAAGGTTTCCAAGCAATATAATTGCTTCTATTTTTAATTTTGAACAAAAGCCATTATATAAAGCTAGCGAAGGTGCTCAAACTGCTCCTTCTGTAGATTTTTCAAGTTAATATATAATGAAACTTTTTAAAAAGGTATTATTAATTTCTTCTCTTTTATTAGTATGTATTTATTCTATTACCTTTGCGGCAAATACCAAATTCCCTTCAGTTACAACCAATAAGTATATTAATGATTATACTGGAACAATTTCAAAAAATTATACTGAAAAAATTATATCAATTGGTAAGGAACTTGAAGAAAAAACAACTGCACAATGTGTTATTGTAGTAATAAACTCCACTAATAATGTACCTATAGAGAAATATGCAAATGAATTATTTCGCTCATGGGGTATCGGTACCTCTGAAAAAAATAATGGTCTTTTAATATTATTAGCTATGGATGATAGAAATTGGAGAGTTGAAGTAGGTAAAGGTCTTGAAGGTGCTGTACCAGATGTACTTAGCAACAAAATTATGACTTCTTATGGAAAGCCTTATTTCCGTGATGGAAATTATAATGACGGTCTCTTGAATTGTTATTATGAATTTTCTAATAAAATTGCTGAAGAATATGGAGTTTCGTTAACTTCCCTAGAAAATATAAATGTTTCTTCTAAAGATTACAACAATAATAACTCTTCATCTAATACTTCCAATAAGGTTATTCCTGGAGTTATTATACTACTTATCTTTTTAGATATCATTTTAAATAGAGGAAGAGTATGCCGTACTTTTTTACAAATGATAATTATCTCTAGTCATCATCGTGGTCCTAGAGGCGGTGGTGGCGGATTTGGTGGTGGAAACAGTGGTGGAAACGGCGGATTCGGTGGTGGCTCTTCCAATGGTGGAGGTTCTTCAGGTTCATGGTAAAATTTTTACCCAATAATAAATAATTTTTAAATAAAAAAAAATAAGGGGCTGTATCAAAATAATATTTGAAAAAAGGGAATTCGT
>NZ_FR886577.1:0-50576 GCF_000436575.1 Clostridium sp. CAG:265 | reverse complement strand
TTTAAAGGCTGAAAGCTAGATAACATCTAACTTTCAGCCATCAAAAATTTTATACTTTCCTGTACTTTAAAAAATCACCAGCTTATCTGGTGGTTTTTCTATAGTCCTATAAGGATCTCTTACCGAACTTTGGGCTGTCACAATAGCGGATACTCTTTTAACTTTTCTAATTGTTCACTTAAATAAATCTTTTTCACTTTACATTTCTCCTCTCTAAATATAAAAACTCTTACCTGTACATTTAATACAAGTAAGAGTTCTACTAAACTAAGCTTTTATAAAATTCTATTGTTGGGTTATCATTATTTATTAATAGATTTAACTTTTCATATGTTACTTCATAAAATCTATTCTCTTTAGCATAATTAATTATTTCTTCATAAGATAAGTCAAAAATATTATCTGTTATACTATAATAAAAATCATCATTAATTACACAAAAGAAATATTTAACTGCATCTTCATAAGTCATTCTTGGTAAATCTTCTAAATCACAATTTTTATCAGTATAGCAGCCATTTCTATCATTCCACTGTAGGAAATCTAACACTAACATTCTCTTACTATCCAATAACAACACCTCCTATTAACGTAAATACTACATTTCTTTAATATAATATATATTTATAACCTTACTTAAATACTAATCTATATTTTTATTCCATGCATCTATCATAGAAATAAAATATTGTAGATTATATTTTTTATAACAACAATACATATTTATTACTTCATTCACATTAAGTTTAATTAAATTTATATTAATATCTGAAAATTGTTTCATAAAATCTAATACAACTTCACCTTGTACATAAGTTTTTAATTCACAAGGAAATAGAAATGCATTTATAAGCTTATTAATATTATTATTCTCTATATATTTCTTTAAAGCTGTATGGTATAAATATTGTTTAGTAATATCATCAATTCCTGGATTTCCCTTTAAACACTCATTTTCAATTCTCAAATTGTAGTATTTAGCATCTAAAATCAACAGGCATCTTATATCATCATACACTACTACCTTTAATATATCAGGAGTTAGCCTATTTTTTTGCATTTCATATTCATTTGAATCATCACTCTTTAGATTATTACTATTATCAATATACCATTTTGGAGACTCTATTTCATAAATTTTATACTTGCTTTTCTTGCCGCTCTTTACAAACTCATTGTGAAACACATATCCACATATTACTTCCCAAATCCATTTAAAGTTTCTTGTACCATATAATAATAAATTTATTTCACTTGTATCGCTTCTTTTAGATATGTACGCCTTTATAGCTTGTAATACTCTCTTCTTTCTATCATTGAATTGTACCATTATCTCATTTTCAATTTCTCTCTCTATTCTATCTACTTCTTCTAAATCTTCGAGTGAATTTTCTATATTATCCACATTATATGTTAATACAAAATTTAAACCTGTATTTTTTAAAAACTCCATACATTCATTTATTACTGCTCCATGTAATCTAGTTATATATCTATCATTATCAATTATACTTTTATTTGTAATTAAATCTGAATAAAACCATTGACTATTTATTACTATTGGGTCAACTAAATCTATAGTTTTATCCCAATTAATTTCACCATCACCATTTAGTTCAGAAGAATCTATCTCATTTTCATATATATTATTTTCAATATAGTCCTCTAATAAAAAGCAAATTATAGGGATTAAATTATCTTCTAATGTCTCTTGCTCTAAAGAAAAACTATCTAAATTATTCTTATCTAATTTTTCCCTTTCAGTAAACTCATTTAATAACTTTATAACTTGCTTTATTGCCTGTATTTCACTTTCTTTATTTTTACATTCTACATACTTTGGAAAAATAAAAATAGCTTTACCTTTTACTGTAACTATTCCAACATATGAGAATTGTATTTCACCTCTGTAATTATATTTTAATATTTTTTTATCATCTAATATTTTTATTATCTTTTTGAAATCATCATTTTCTACTTCTAACTTATTCATTAATTCTTCTGATGAATAAGCTCTAAGCTCCCTTAATAATATCATAGTTCAAACTACCCCTTTGTATTATATGAACTTTGCTCTTCAGCAACTTTCAAATTGTAGTTATCACCCTCTACTTGCCTCTTCTCTATTTCAAAATTAAATACTTTCCCATTATCATAAGCATTCATTACATCTGACAATGTTTGTACACCTTCAATAAAAAAATCTATTTTCTTATGCTTCAATATATCCTCATATAGGTACATTAAAACTTTACTCTTAAATATCTCATCAAACTCTTCTTGATTCTCTTTACATCTTAATAATTCTGTCTTACTTAAGAAAAATGGCCCTAAAAGCTTGTCTTCATTTATTTTTCCATCTACTTTAAGTTTTCTATTTATAGCCTTTCTTACTGTATTCCATTCATATAAAGAATACGTGTTTTCCTTATCCTTTAAGCTAATAAATTCATAATCTTTACCTTTTAGTTCTTCTTCATTTTTATCAATTCCTATATATTCAAATGACCATCTTCTCTTAAAAGCAGAATCCATTGGATATACACCTTGGTCAGCACTATTCATAGTTGCCCAAATATACATATTATTAGGTATATATAATTCATCAATATAATTATTTGAATCAATCCCTAACTCTTTATTAACAAACTTTTTCATTTCATTAGGCATATTTATTGTATATGTACTTTTCCCATCACTATTTCTATCTAATAACTGGAACACATCTCCAAATACACCTGCTGGATTAGCTCTATTTATTTCTTCTATAACTAGAATATGTGGAATTCCTTTATTCTCATCTTTCAATGCTTCAATTAAAACATTCAAAAATGGCCCTGTTACAAATTCATATGCAACTATCTCCTTTTTTTCATTATTCTCCACAACAACTTTACTTACTGGTTTATACGAACCTACAAATTGAGAGTATGTGTAATTAGGATGGAATGTTACCCTTTTAGATAACTTTTTTAAATTGTTTTCTTTTATCGCCTTATTTATCTTATAACTTTTCCCTGTTCCTGGTGCTCCAAATACTATTCTATTATGTGCTTTATTTAGACTAAAGCATATATTTTGCAAATTTATAAATTCACGATATTTTATCAATGCTGAACTTAATGTTCTATTGCTTTGTTGATTTATTTTTTGAAATTCATTATTTTCTTTTATCTCATTATAAAATTTCTCAAACTCAACAGGTTTCAATTCTAAAATATCTTCTTTAAATTCATTACATATTTTATTTATTCCACTAATATAATTAGATATTGTTTTATCTTTTAGCTCACCTTCTCTTAACCACGCTTTAAAGGTCTTGATTATATCATTTTCTAAATTTCTACTATCTTCGCTACAAATATTATCTGGATATATAAATGTACTATTATTTATTTTTTTAAATTTATTGTTTAGAACACTTAAATCTGCATTATCAAATATAGAATCTCTATTTCTTATCCCATAAAACTCATACTCTAACTTTCCTTTTAATTTTAAAATTATTAAGTAATCATCTTTATGGATTAACCTTCTAAACCTAATAAACGCTACATCATCGTAATCTTTAAATGATAACTGTAGTTGATCTCCCCCATTTTTTCTTCTTGAACGCACTACATGGGAAAAAACTCTTAACTCGCTATCATCAAAATCAATCTTTTCCATATATTCTTTATCTGAGTCTTTTAAATACTTATAATTCTCTCTTAATAAAATTATAGGTATTCGTAATGTAAAATATTTTTTTAATAGCTCATCACGATTCTCATATTCCTCATCAAAATAACCACTCGCTCTTAAATACGGGAATATATCCATTTGTTCTCCCGTTATTGCTATATGTGTCTGATTTCCACTTTCTCTCTCATCTAGTGTATTTGATAGACTTAACTTTTTTACAGCTATTCCATCATACTCTTGTTTATCTTTTATATTAATCCCATTATTTTTTAACACTTTATTTATTATTTCAAATGATTCTAAAAATTCCATTTTAAACTCCTATTATATAAATTCTTTTCTTATACTTATTGTAATTATATCATTATTTTAAAATAATGTATTTAATCAAAAAATAGGACAATAGATTTTCTCTATTATCCTATATATTTTTTTAATACCTTAGAAATAACTCTTGCCATTAATGGAGGTACACTATTTCCTACTTGCATATACGTTTTAGTGAAAGACCCTAAAAACATATAGTCATCTGGATATGATTGAACTCTTGCTGCCTCCCTAGGTGTTAGCCCTCTTGCTTGATATGGATGAATATACATATTACAGTCAAACTTCATATGTGCAGTAATTGTTTTACAAATCTCATTTGGTTTTAATTTATAATATTTATCTTTAAAAATATCATTTCTACTTTTGTAAGGCATAATATCTGCTATTCTTTCACTATCTGATTTATCACCTGGAATCATTCTTCCAAATATCTCTATATCTCTTTCATTGTTGAATCTAGCTTTATGATTAAATATTAATTTACTAAACCTATCTTGATTTATTAAATTAACATACTCTGTATTTATCTTCACTCTATTAAATTCTATTTTCCTTCCAGATATCTCAGTATCTAATTCTGTTGAATTTTTTATTGTTAAAGCTTGTAGTTCTCTTAAATCTTCTATTGCATCATCCAACACATACCTTTTAACATTTTTAGTTTTATTTTTTATTTCTTCTATAATATCTTTAGCTGTTTTGTTTATTTTTTTACTTATATCTGCTCTTATTCCAATATAAATAAGTCTTTCTCTATTCTGAGGTACTGAAAAATCCTTTGAGTTAAATAAATGGTATGCTACATCATAATCTTCACCCTCTAGATTATGAAAGTCTTCTTTAACCTGTTCTGCTACACTCAACATACCTTTAACATTTTCCATAACAAAAAACTTTGGCTTTAACTTTTCTACCCCATTTACATAATATCTATACAGTATATTTCTAGGATCATCTATTATCCTCTGCCTATTAGCCATTGAAAACCCCTGACACGGTGGTCCTCCAATTATAACATCAACATTCTCTTCTATATATTCATCTACATTGTCTACAATACTTTTTATATCTCCTGTAATAATTCTCTCTTTAGGTATTTCTTGATGATTAAATGAGTATGTTTCTGTACAAACAGCTTCTATATCATTAGCTAATAGTACTTTAAAATTATTTTGAGAAAACCCTAAACTCATTCCTCCAGCTCCACAGAAAAAATCCACCAGAGTTGGACTTTTATTATTCTGCAAATAGTTCTTAACACTATCTCTTCTATAAAAATCCATATATTTCTTTATAGACTTATCAATCTCTATATTTAAGTTTAAAAATTTATTAACTATAGATATAAATAAATTATAATCATTATTTAATAAATTCTTTAATATACTAATCTCATCTGGATTATCTATTACTCCTAGTTTAATTAAAAATTGAACTGTATCATCATTTGCTTCAATATTTTTTATATCACTATCTCTATCTATCCTATATAACTCACATATACAATCTGTAAAGTCTTTTAATATTGATTTTATTTTTTTCTTTTCAGTTAGAGTAGTAATAGTATTTATATTATTAAATAGACTATATACCGACTTATTAATCTCCTTCATATTTTATCCCTCAATTTCTAATTCTATATTTAACGTTCTAACAATTTGCATTGCTACATTATATGCAACATCAACCGTAACTGCGTTGCCAAACTGCCTATATGCTTGAGTATCTGATACATTTATCTCCCAATCACTTGGAAAACCTTGTAACTTTCTACACTCATTCGGAGTTAATCTCCTTACGTTAGATATTTTCTTTTCATCTGTATCTTCAAATTTGCTTCTATTCTCTATATCTGTAACATAGTTATCTTGAGAAGCTCTATGCATTTTATGCATTGTTGCACATAAAGGTCTTGCAATTTGTAAGTCTATTTCTGATTTAGAATAGTAATTCCCAGTACCATGAGATAATATCGTAGGTAATATTTTTTCACTTAAGAAATATTTTTTATCTACATTTTCATCTAAGATACTTCTTAAAGTTCTTTGTAATTGTATTGGTTCTGGAAATTGAAAATTAATATTATTTTCACCAAAATAACCTCTATCAAATGCAATAACAAACACTCTACGCCTTGTCTGTGGAACTCCATAATCAGAACTATTAAGTACCTTATAAAAAACCTCGTACCCAAATCCATTCTCATCTAATAATTGCTCTCTAAGTATTCTTTGCATTCTATCAAAAGTTTCTCCACCATTATGAGTTTCTAAGTTTTTAACATTCTCTAATACAATAACTCTAGGCCTATGTCGTCTTACAATTTGTTCTATAGTAAAAAATAATGTACCTCTCTCATCATCAAATCCCAATTGCTGCCCCATTAAGCTAAACGGTTGACATGGGAAGCCCCCTATCAGTATATCATGAGGAGGTATATCATCTAGTAACTGATTAACATCTCCACCAACTATATGTTCTGAAATATTATGCTTATATGATTCTACCGCATATTTATCTATATCATTTGCCCAAATAATATCAAACCCAGCATTTAAAAACCCTAAATCTAATCCTCCTGCACCAGAAAACAAACTTACAGTTCTTAGATGCCTTTGTCTATATGCTACTCTTTCCATTTATATTTTCCAGCCCTTTCTTTAAACAATTCCTTATCTTTTCCGCTCTACTACTTCCTTCAAATTTATTATCAATCTCTTGCAATATATAATCTTCTATCCTAGTATTTACAACTACACCAACTTTTTTTCGTCCAGAGTTATTTCTTCTTCCACCTTTCGACATAAAAAACTCTCTCCTTTCAGTCACACCATTTTACCACATACTATTTTGAATAACAATATCGTATTTCAATTATCTATATTTTCATCATTATATATGTATATGAGTCTTTTATAGAACTTTAGTTCTTTAGTAAATACTTATATCTTTTTCTTTACAAAATAAATAACCCTCGACAACACAATCTGTATTGTCGAGGGTTTCATGGTGGAGGCGATGGGTGTCGAACCCATGTCCGAAAGCAGACCAGTCTGACTTTCTACGAGCGTAGTTTGTGACTAAAATTTCGGTCCTCAGTTCGCTCACAAACAAACTCCTGATTCCCTAGCTTCATAAATACCCCTTTAGCTCAAAGCTTTGCTAAACTTCGTTCCCCACTTTAATGACACCAGTAATCCTATGCGTGGGCACACAGGGCTGATGAGCAGCGTTAAATTAAGCTGCTAATGCAAAATTATCTTCTGCGTTTATATTTAATGCATACTTTATTATCGAGGTGACATGCTTGCCTCGGCTCGCTTATCAAACCCATCTTACCCCCGTCGAAGCCAAAACGCCCCCATGTAGTAATATGATATGATAGCTTACTTACCATCCATATTAAGTTTTAAATCCTAATAAGTTTCTTATTAGGATTTAATTATAATTCATTTAAAATTTATTGTCAACTTTCAGTTTTATCTCTACAAAGTTCCTCATATTGATTATTTATTTCATTATATTTTCTAATTAAGTCATTATACTTAGAGTTATTTTTCTTTCTTACTTTTTCACATATCTCTACAAGATAATCATAGTTCTCTATAACTTTATTTACTATATTTTTATCAATTTTATTATCATCTGCCATAGCTTTTAATATATCAAGAGTTTTATCTTTAGAGAACTTTTCTTTATAAGGCCTCTTTTCCATTAATGCACTTGAAATATCAGCTACTGCCAATATCTTAGCTTCCATAGGTATTTCTTCATCTTTAAGCCCATATGGATACCCAGTTCCATCTAACTTTTCATGATGCATCTCTGCTATTCTTCCTATATATTCCAATCCAAGTTCCTTTAAAATCATACCTGTATATATAACATGTTCTTTCATTATTTCCATTTCTTCATAAGTTAATTTATCTGACTTTTCTAATATTTCTATAGGAGTAAATAACTTCCCTAAATCATGACAAAAAGCTGAAAGTAAAATAGTATCCATATCTTCTCTTACTATTCCTAAAAGCTTATATAAATTATACGTAATTACTTCTACAGTTATAGAGTGTTCTAATGTACCTCTACTTCTAAAATTATTACATTGTATTATCATCTTGATAAACTGCTCTAACTCTTCTTTTGATATTTCTATAGTGTCTAAATAATTATAAAGTTCACTCAAATATTCTCCACTGCTTATCTTCTTATATAAAATATCATCTTCATTTATTTTTGAAAAAATATTACAAACTTCTATAGTAAACTCTTCATCAATATGGCTTAATAATTTTCCCATGTTTAAACTAAGCCCGTTTATATATATATTATCAATATCATTTAATATATTAAACAAAATAGCTATTTCTTTATATCTAATACTTATTAAAGAATATTTATCATACGGAAGATGATGATATAAACATATCTCAGCCATATCTGTAGAATAAACAGTGTAATTTTCTAAAAATATATATCCGAATACTGAATGATTACTCAAATCTGCTGTTACAGATTTATCATGTTTAAATTTTTCTTCTAATTTACAAGCGCCAATATCATGTAAAATGGCTATTTGCACCATTTGATTTATTTCATCTTCACTGTATTTGCCTTGTTCTTGTAAATATTTTAATAATATGTATGCAACTCTGTGACCGTGTAGAAATAATTCTTCATCTGTTCCATTAAGAATATAAATAAATAATCTTAGTACATTTCCTAGAACATACTTTTTCATTCTTCTACTCCACCTTTTCCCCTCTTATATAATTCCATAACACTCATTATAAATCAATCTCTCATATTATAATTTTTCGTCTACAAATACTATTTTCTTTAACAACAGTATCAAAGATTAACAGATAATTTTTATAAAAAAAGTGATAAAAGCTATACAAACCTAACAACTTCTATCACTTCATAATTTATATTATATTAATATTTATTGTTTTTGACACTATTTTACGCTTCTTCTTTAATTCCCATAATAAAAGTAGCAATAAAAGAAACTGCTCCTGCAATAACTAATCCTATACAGTAATTTAGCATCGTATCACTAGTTGTAATAGCTATAGCTGGTAAAGCTGTAACTTCAACTGCTGTCATTTGAACTTTAGTAGCTACTACATAAGCTCAAGCTGCTGCTCCACCAATGGCAGCTCCAATTAAATCCTGTTGTTGCTATAAGTCCTAATTCTATAGCATGGAAGCTGTGGTGTATACCTGATTAAATATTTACTAGTATAAACTTGCAATATCTCACTTTGTAAAACCTTTTCATAAGTTTCAAAATAAATTTGCAATACAAGGTATCGTTCCCATATTTTCAAATATAAAATTTACGTCTTACTATTATTTCATTATGCACTATTTCTTTCTATAAGTATATATGAAAGCTTAATATTTTTTTTAATAGTTTTTGATGTTTTTATACTACTCTTTAATAATTCCAACATTATTTCTGCACTCTTTCTACCTGATGTCTTGTAATGATAGTGAATTGTAGTTAATTTGGGTGAAACAACTTCTGAAATCCTAGTATCTCCAATACTCACCACTGCTACATCCTTTGGTATATTTAAACCTTTATCTTTCAAACAATCTATGGCAGCTATAGCTAGATTATCCGTAACTGCAAAAATCGCTGTTGGTGTATTCTTTTTATTTATAAGCTCATTAGCTAATTTATAACCACTTTCATAAGAGAAATCTCCCACTTTTAAATTTTCTATATCCATCTCTATATTATTTTCTTTTAAAGCTGCTATATATCCATTTTCTCTCTCAAGACCAACAGATCTATCTTCTTCATAAACCCCTATGAAACCAATATTCTTATGACCTTTTCCTATAAGATACTCTGTCATATATTTTGCAGCATTAAAATCATCATGATATACACAAGGATAGTTATCCATATACTGTGCCACCACAACTATTGGCACATTTAACTTATCCATAATCTTCTTATGTTTTGGAGTTATTTTAGTTCCCATGAATATTACGCCATCTACTTGATTATTTTTAAAAATATTTAAATATTCAAATTCTTTTTCCACTGAAAGGTTAGTGTTAGCTATCAGTACATCATAATTATTTTCCGATAACACTTCTGTGATTCCTTGTACAACTCTTGGTGCTGTTTCTGTAGATATCTTTGGCACTATTACTCCAATAAGATTTGTCTTACCAGTCCTTAATGATTTAGCATAACTTTGTGGCATAAAACCAGTCTCATCAATTACCTTCTTTATTTTTTCCCTGGATTCTGCTCCAACATAGCCATTATTTAAGTATCTTGAAACTGTAGATTTTGATACGCCTGCTAATTTGGCTATATCAATTATATTTAATGTCATTTCTTATCCCTCACTTTATATATCAGCAGGATATATTCTAGTCCTATCTATCTCCTACACTTATCCATTATTACTATTATAGTATATATTACTATAAATATATACTTATTTTTATAGTAATATATACTATATGGTATTATACTCAAAATACTAAACATCCTATATAAAAAATATAAAAACTAATCATCTACATTATTTGTATCACCTGTACTATTCTCCCGATATAATGCAGTGGTTCCTATCAAATTAAAAATATATGCTATTTCTTCTAATACAGCTCCAATAAATATTTCTTTATTTGCACTTTTAGTAACTAAAAAATCTTCAGTATCTAAATTATGTGGTAATCTTTGATACTTTGTCCAATAAATCGGTGTTAATATAGTTTGTCCAAATAATTCTAATTGAGCTGCTAATACTGCTGTAGCATCAACATTAATTCCCATATCTTCAAATTCATCTGCAACTTCATTAATTAGCTCACTTTCTTCTTTATCACCATATTGGCCAGCTTGAAAAATTTCATTTCTCCTTTTAATTCTAAATTGTAATATATTTATCCCTTGAACTGAAGCTGTATATTCTAATAAATATCCTAATACTAAAATTAATTGAGCTTTCCATTGGGTCTGCAATAATTCTATATCTTGCAAATCTTGTAATGTATAATTATTGTATTTATTAATTGTTTCTTCAGAATAACCAGTTTCATTTCTTCCAGCATTTTTGTCTTTTTTATATTTATTATGGGATATATGACACACCCCCTATTCTCGTAAAGTGAAATAAGTATCTTAGCTAGTCCTATATTTTATAATATACTTAGCTTCATTTTTGGTGATTTTATGATAAAAAAAAACAGATGTACCTAAAATTTTTTCTAATACATCTGTTTTTATAATTATCTATTTCTCTCTTTAAGTGCTCTTTCCATATCTCTCTTATGGGCTTTTTCTAACATAGAATCTCTCTTATCATAATTCTTTTTACCTCTACATAATCCTAAAGCCACCTTAACTTTTCCCTCTTTTAAGTATAGAGATAAAGGAATTAGCGTATATCCTTCTCTTGCTATTAATCCATTGAATCTAGCTATCTGCTCTTTATGCAAAAGTAACTTTCTTTCTCTTAATGGATCAACATTAAATATATTTCCTTGTTCGTAAGGACTAATATGCATGTTGTAAATAAAAACTTCACCATTTCTTACATCTGCATAACAATCCTTTAAATTGCATTTACCAGCTCTAATAGATTTTACTTCAGTTCCAACTAAAGCTATCCCTGCTTCTATAGTCTCCTCTACAAAATAGTCATGACGAGCCTTTCTATTTTCAGCTAAATTGTTTTTGTTTTTAACCCTTGCCACTTTTTCCACCCACTTTATTTATTACGTACTTTTTCTTTTATTATAACAAAATAATAAACATTTGAAACTAAAATTAACGCAGTGCTTATTAACTTGTAGTTTAATTAGCGTAGCGTTTAACTGCAAATAACTTCTATATAATTATTTACATACCTTCATCTTCCTCTTTTTGACCTTCTTCTTTTGGTCCAAACTCTTTCTTGATTTCAGCAATTATTGAAGCCGTTCTTTTACTTGGAACTATTTCTTCTTTTTCTCCTTCATTCTTAACTATATCAAAGAATATTTCTCTGTTATCAATATCTACTCTGCTACATCTTACTTTTACCGCATCACCTAATCTATAGATATTCTTAGTTCTTTCACCAATAAGCATTAAATGTGCTTCATCATATACATAATAATCATCATCTAAATCTGTAATATGAACTAATCCTTCAATGGTGTTTGATAATTCCACAAAAATACCAAATGAAGTTACAGATGAAATTATTCCATCATATTCTTCTCCAATTCTATCCATCATATATTCAGCTTTCTTCAAATCATCAACTTCTCTTTCAGCATCTTCTGCTAACCTTTCCATTTCAGATGATTGTTTTGCTGCTTCATCTACAATAACTGCAAGTCTTTCTCTTCTTTTATCATTTATCTTACCATTTAGATTTTCCTTAATTATTCTATGAATTTGTAAATCAGGATATCTTCTTATAGGAGAAGTAAAATGACAATAGTATTGTGCTGCTAAACCAAAGTGTCCTGCACATTCTGGTGAATATCTAGCTTGCATCATACTTCTAAGTAAAAGTGTACTTACCACTGTTTCTTCTGGTTTACCTTGAACCTTTTCTAAGATTTCTTGGAGAGCTCTTGGATGTATCTCTTGTGAAGATTTAATTGTATATCCTAAGTTATAAATAAAATCTCTAAATCTTTGAAGCTTTTCATCATCTGGCTCTTCATGTACTCTATAAACGAACGGTAAATTCTGCCAATACATATTTTCAGCAATAGTTTCATTACATACAAGCATAAACTCTTCTATTATTCTATTAGCTATTGCTCTTTCATATGGTTTTATATCAATTGGACGTCCAAGCTCATTAAGAACTATCTTTGATTCCTCAAAATCAAAGTCAATTGCTCCTCTTTTTCTTCTCTTTTCTCTTAAAATTAAGCACAACTCTTCCATAGTCTTAAAGTCTTCTATTAAATAATCATATTTATTTAATAGCTCTTCATCAGCTTTGCCTTCTAATATTTTAGTTACATCAGTATAAGTCATTCTTTCATTTGTTTTAATTACTGTTTCATCAATTTCATGAGCTAGAACTTTACCCTTATGGTCTATTTCCATAAAACAACTTAATGTAAGTCTATCTACATTTGGATTTAATGAACATATACCATTTGATAATTTTTTAGGAAGCATTGGAATAACTCTATCTATTAAGTATACAGAAGTTGCTCTTTTTAAAGCTTCTTTATCTAGTGGATTTTTTTCTCTAACATAATGTGAAACATCAGCAATATGCACCCCTAATCTATAATTGCCATTAGCCAATCTTTCGATAGATACAGCATCATCTAAATCCTTGGCATCCTCTCCATCAATAGTTACCATTCTTAAATCTCTTATATCTCTTCTTCTAGCAATTTCAGCTGAATCTATTTCTTCTGATATTCCTTCAGCATATTTTAAAACCTTTTCTGGGAATTCTTCTGGAAGTCCGTGCTTTTTGATTATTGTTAATATATCAAGACCCTTTTCACCCTTTTTACCTAATACTTCAGTTATTACTCCCTCTGGACTTCTTCTCTTATCTGCCCATTTAACAACTTTGACTATTACCACATCTCCATGTTTTGCTCCATTGCTATCTTTTTTAGAAACAAATATATCTTGTGTAAGTCTTGTATCTTCTGGTACTACAAATCCAAAGTTTCTACTTTCCTCGTAAACTCCAATAACTTTTGTATTTGCTCTTTCTAGTATTTCAGCAACTTCTCCTTCTCTTTTCTTGCCATTTAAATCATCTCTC
The DNA here is from genome assembly GCF_000436575.1 of Clostridium sp. CAG:265. NCBI lineage: Bacteria > Bacillati > Bacillota > Clostridia > Eubacteriales > Clostridiaceae > Clostridium > Clostridium sp. CAG:265. Next base: position 36,789 of record NZ_FR886577.1, on the reverse strand, counting down.
GTAATTTGAACTAATATTCTATCACCATTCATGGCACCATTCATACATGAACTTGGTATAAATACATCATTTTCACCTTCATTTTCAGGAATTAAGAACCCAAATCCCTTTTTGTGTACCTGTAATTTTCCTGTTATTAATCCCATTCTCTCTGGAACTGCAAATTTATCCTTCTTAGTTCTTACGATAAGTCCTTCCTTTTCCATTATCTTTAAAGTCCATTTAAAATCTGTATATTCATTCTTGCTTATATCAAAAACAGCTACAAGCTCTTTAATATCCATTGGCCTGTAAGCTTCTTCTCTCATGAAGCTTAACAATGTTTCTTTTATTCCCATATAAATTTATTCCTCCATTTTTATATCTATATTTTATTCATGTAAACTTATATTCTTTAATATATTTTATCCTACTTTAATTATTAACAATAAAATAGACCACTATACTTTATAGCGATCTATGTATAATCTATTTAACTACGTTTAAAGCTATTGTATTAATAACAAATAATAACATTGAAATCATTGTAACCTTTGCTAATAATGCTTCTTTTGTTCTTCCTTTATTTTTAGCAAAGAAAGTTTCATTTTTACTTCCTTGAATAAGTCCACTTAAAGCATCAGCTTTACTTTTTTGCATTAATATTGATACTATAACAATTAATCCTACTACAATTTCAATTGCAAATAAAATTTTAGTTAACATGGTGCACCTCCCATATGTAATTCCTCTTAATTATGTGGTTTAATCATACCATAATAAGTTATAAATTACAAGCAAGCTACATATTCTGTCATTTATTTTCTTTACTTTTCATAACTTAAAAGGCATTTCTTAAAATTGAAATGCCTTTTTAAATTACTTCAAATTAAAAAATGCCTTTTTACCTCTATATTCAGCAACATCATCCAATTCTTCTTCTATTCTTATTAATTGATTATATTTTGCTACTCTTTCAGATCTAGCAGGGGCACCAGTCTTTATTTGTCCAGCATTTACTGCCACAACAAGGTCTGCTATAGTTGTATCTTCAGTTTCACCACTTCTATGAGAAATAACTGCTGTATAACCAGCTCTATTTGCCATTTCTATAGCATTTAATGTTTCTGTAAGAGTTCCTATTTGATTTAATTTAATAAGTATTGAATTAGCAACTCCTCTATATATTCCATCACTTAATCTATCTGTATTAGTAACAAATAAATCATCGCCTACTAATTGAACTCTATCGCCTAATCTATCAGTTAGTAACTTCCAGCCTTCCCAATCTTCTTCTGCCATACCATCTTCAATTGAAATTATTGGATATTTATTAACCCACTCTTCAAAGAAATCTACCATTTCAGTGGCACTTAAAGTCTTGCCTTCATTTTCTAATACATATTTACCATCTTTATAATATTCAGATGAAGCTGCATCTATAGCAATAAAGATTTCCTTTCCTGGTTCATATCCTGCTTTAGTAATAGCTTCTAAAATAACATCAATTGCTTCTGCATTTGATTTTAAGTTAGGTGCAAAACCGCCTTCATCTCCTACACCTGTTGAATATCCTTTATCATTTAATGTTTTCTTTAAAGAATGATAAATCTCTCCACAAGCTTGAACTGCCTTATCAAATGAATCAAATCCTACTGGCATTATCATAAACTCTTGTAAATCTACAGAATTATCTGCATGTGAACCACCATTTATTATATTCATCATAGGTACTGGAAGAACTTTAGCATTAACTCCTCCTACATATTGATATAGTGGTATTCCTAAATAATTTGCTGCTGCATGTGCCACTGCTAAGGAAACTCCCAGGATAGCATTAGCTCCTAATTTTCCCTTATTGCTAGTTCCATCAAGTTCTATTAATATTTTATCAATATAAGTTTGATCAAATACGTTACATCCTATTAATTCTTCGCTAATAGTATCATTAACATTTTCTACTGCCTTTAAAACACCTTTTCCCATGAAGTAGTCTTTGTTCCCATCTCTTAATTCTACTGCTTCATAAATACCTGTAGATGCTCCTGAAGGAACTGCCGCTCTGCCCATAGTTCCGTCTTCAAGATAAACTTCTACTTCTACAGTTGGAAAACACCTTGAATCTAATACCTGCCTAGCAACTACGTCTACTATTTCAACATAATTTTTCATGAATATTTCCTCCTTTATGTAAAAAATAATAATCACTTTAAACTACTTCATTATTTTTTTCATAAATATAAAATAATATTCATAAATTTATCAGCATGAAAAATGGACTGTTCTTTTAACAAACAGTCCATCTCTTTATTCTTCTTCATTGCAGTACTCTTCAAATTTCATTTCCCACTTCTTTGCACTTTCATAATCAATTTCTCGCATATACTTTAAAAATATATCTAAATAATCTATTCCTTTTAACCCCTTCATTAAATGCCTTGGAAATGAAACTTTTCTTGTATAACATTGCTTTGGGTCTATTACTTTTAAATTTTCATTTTCATCAACATATATATCTCTGCACCTTGCATCTAACTTAGAAAACTTTAATCTTTTCATTTCATTGATAAGTTTATATAAATTCATCACAAGTTTTTTAGACATTCCATTTTCCTTAATATAGTGATCAAGTCTCTTTCCTTTAACCTTTTCTCTAAGTATATAATATCTATCACACCTAAAAATTCTTGGAAAATATTTAGACCTTTTTACTTTATATAATATTTTAGCTTCTTCCCTGCATATATCTTTATTAGTAAATATCTTAACAGCTTTATTTTCAGGAAGTTCATAAACTATTCCATTATGACCTTCCCCTAAAAATTTTGCTTCTCTAAAAAGTTTTTCTAATTCTTTATCAAAATTAGCTGAGTATGCATATGTCCTAACCATTATACCTACCTAAAACGAAATACTTACTTACATTATACTATTCCTATCTACTATTTATATTTACTTTTTATTCTCTAGTTTTATACTTAGATACATTTTCATCAATGATATTACTTATCTCATTTATTTCATAAACTACATTTTTAACTTCTTCAATAGATTCTGTTTGATTTTGTATTATAGCATTAATTTCTTCTATATATGCTGATTGCTCTTCTGTTATTTGTGCAGTATTATCAACATTGGTCATGACTTCTTTTTGGTTTTCATTTACCTTTTTAATTTCATTACCTACTTTATATATTTCAGATATAAGATTTTCAGAAGTTTTTACAATTTGCTCATATTCACCCATAGTTTTATTAATTTGTTCATCTGAATTTTTAGCAATTGTTAAAGTTTCTGTTACCTCTCCTCTAACATTAGATACTAATAATGATATTTCTTTTATTATTTCTTGTATTTCATTCACTGATTCCGATGATTGATTAGCAAGTTCTCTTACTTGATCTGCTACAACAGAAAACCCTTTGCCTTGTTCTCCAGCTCTTGCTGCTTCTATTGCTGCATTTAATGCTAAAAGATTTGTCTGTTCAGCAATTCCCCTTATTGTATTTGTAATATTATTTATTGAATTAAATTTTTCTGATAAGTTTACAATCCCTTCATTTAAATTTTCTGCACTATTTAAATTAGCCAGTATATTTTCCTTGATATTATTAATAAGCTCAATAGATTCAGAATTTTTACTTTTAACTAAATCACTCATATTTAATAATTCTTTAGACATACCTTCAATATTAACAATTCCATCAGCTAGGTTATTTAATTCATCAACCATATTAATCATATCTTTAGCTTGTTCATTAATTCCTTCAGTTATATTTTCAATACCACTCTTTATTTCACCTGCTGATTCTGATATCTTATCCATTTCAATTTTACATTCACTATTCTTTTCATTAGTTTCTTTAACTATCTCTTTAAGATTATTTATAAATATACTTTGTTTCTCATTAATAGTATTAAAACTATTAATTAAATCTCCTATTTCACTTCTTGAAGTATTTTTAATAACTCCACTAAAATTACCTTCTGACAGTAGTGCTGCTTCTTTTTGCAATCTTTTTATAGGATTAACTATTAAAGTCAAGCCAAAATATCCAATAATTATAGTTATTATTACTGAAACTACAAAAATACTTATTGAAGTTTTTAAAAGAATATTAATACTATTTAAATGTTGGCTTTCTGGAATAGCAATAACATATATCCAATCCATTCCTTCTATAGTATTATAAGCAAAATATTTTTTAACATTATCGTAATCTACAGATTTCACAATACCTGAATCATTCTTTTTTATATCATTTACAAAATTCATTAAACTTCCTGAATTTATAGATGATAATTCTTTTTTACCTGTCATAAATTCTTCATTTTTATGTGTAATTATTATTCCATTTTTATCCACTATAAATGAATAGTCCTTTTCTCCCATAGACTTTTTACTTATTATTTCTTGTAAATTATATATATTTATATCACTAGCCAATACTCCAAGTATTTCTTCTGTATTTTCTGAATTTTTTATAGGTACTGAAATAGTTATTATAATATTTCCTGTTGCAGAGTCTACATATGGATTTCCTATTACTGTATCTTTTTTGTCAAATGCACTTTTATACCATTCTGTTTCTAATGTATTATAATCAGAATCAGGTATCCAATCATCACTCCCAATATATGTACCATTAACTAAAGACATATAAAATGTTAAACCTTTTTCATCTCCTTGTTTTTTTAAATAATTTTTTATAAAAGAATTTTCAAAATTATTCACAACAGAAATAGTTCTAGACATTTCCTCTAATACTCCTATTTCTTCATTTAACCACTCCTTTACCTCATCTGAATATTGCTTAGATGTAAGCTTGGCCTTATCCTCAACTTCTTTAGATACACTTTTCTTTACTGTTATATAATTAAGTAATGTTGATGTAAATAAAATTATAGCAACTAACATAACTATTATAAAAGTAATAATAAATCTTAAACTTATTGTCTTCTTTTTCATTTAAACTCTCCTATAAATTAAGTAACTTCTCTTCTTATTATCGGTGAGTAACTATTTTTATTTATAAAAAAAATATTAATTTAACAAAAACATAATTAATTTTGCTAAATTAATATTTAAATTCACTTATCTTTCATTACCCCAAAATATAGTTGCAATAGTTCCTGGTCCTCCATGACTTCCTATAACAGTTCCTATATATTGTATTTTTATTTCTTTAAAATTTAATTCCTGTAAAATTATATCTTTTAATGCTTGAGCTTCTTCTAACGCATCACCATGCATTATATATAATGTTTCACTTTTGATATTTACAGCTTTTTCTTTAACAACTGTAGCTAAATATTTTAGTGCTTTCTTTTTTCCTTTTATTTTCTCTGTAGCTTCAACAGCTCCATTATTATCTATTTTAAGTATAGGTTTTATATTTAATAACGATCCTACCGCTGCTGTAGATGCCGATATTCTTCCCCCTCTTTTTAAATGTTTTAAATCATCTACTAATATAGAATGAATGACTTTATTTTTATTTTCTTCAATCCATGTTGTAATATATTCTAAATCCTTACCTTCCTCTATCATATCGCAAGATTTTTTTACTAACATTCCAACACCCATACTTACTGATAAACTATCAACTACAGATATTTTCGCATTAGGATTTTCTTCTAATATATTATTTCTAGCCATATTTGCACTATTAAAAGTTCCACTTAAAGCAGAAGATAAACCTACATATAATATTTCATATCCTTCATTTAATAACTCTCTAAACTTTTCTTCAAAAGTATAAATATTTATTTGTGAAGTACTAGGCATACTACCTTCCCTTAATTTATCATAAAATTCTCTATATCCTAAACTCTTGCCTAAATCATCTTCTATATTTTCACCATCTAAATTTAATAATAATGGAATAAACTCTATGTTATTTTTTTTTACAAAATCAATACCTAAATCACAAGATGAATCTGTTACTATCTTAATAGTCATAATACCCTCCTAAAACATTAGATTGTTTCTTTAATATTATTATATCAATTTTAGTTCTATTGTCAAATATTTTGATTATCAAAGTTTGTCGAAATATAAAAGAGTAAGGTGTTTATTAAAATATCTTACTCTTTTATTATTGTTATTTAGAAATTATTAAATTTTCTCCTGTCATTTCAACTGGAGCTTCTAATCCCATTACATTTAACATAGTTGGAGCTATATCAGCTAATTTACCATTCTTTAAAGTTTTACCTTCAGTATGATTTGAAACCCATATAAATGGTACTGGATCAGTAGTATGCGCTGTAAATGGCTTACCATTTGAATAATCAATCATAACTTCAGCATTACCATGGTCAGCTGTTATAAATACAGTACCATCTAATTCTAATACTTTATCTACAACTTTTCCTAAACATACATCCACTGCTTCAATAGCTTTTTTAGCAGCTTCTAAAACTCCTGTGTGTCCAACCATATCTGGATTTGCAAAGTTTAAGATAACCATATCATATTTCCCTGAATCTAATCTTGCTATTAATTCTTCAGTAACTTCTGGTGCACTCATTTCAGGTTTTAAATCATAAGTAGCAACCTTTGGAGAAGCAATTAACGCTCTATCTTCACCTTCATTTTCTTTTTCAACACCACCGTTGAAGAAGAATGTTACGTGAGCATATTTTTCAGTTTCAGCAATTCTTAATTGATTTAATCCCTTGCTTGCAACATATTCCCCTAAAGTATTAGTAATTGTTTGTGGGCTATAAGCAACTTCAACACCTTCTAATGTCTTATCATATTGAGTCATAGTAACAAATACTAAATTTAAAGTTTCTCTCTTAAACCCATCAAATACCTTATCATTAATAGCTCTAGTTATTTCTCTAGCTCTATCTGGTCTAAAGTTGAAGAATACTACTGAATCTCCATTCTTAATTTTACCATTTTCGTTTACTACACATGGTAATACAAACTCATCTGATTTATTGTCATGGTAAGATGCTTCTAAAGCTTCCACAGCGCTAGTTGCTTTTTCACCTTTTCCTAGAACCATAGCATTATATGCAAGTTCAACTCTTTCCCATCTATTATCTCTATCCATAGCATAGTATCTTCCAGATAAAGTAGCTATTTGTCCTACACCTATTTCAGCCATATAGCTTTCTAAATCTTTAACAAATTCAATTCCTGAACCTGGAGCAACATCTCTACCATCCATGAAACAATGAACATATACATTTTGAACTTCTTGTTCTTTAGCTAATCTTAATAAACCTTTTAAATGATCGATGTGAGAGTGAACTCCACCATCAGATAATAATCCCATTAAGTGTAAAGCTGCATTATTCTTTTTAGCATTATTCATTGCATCTAAAAGTGATTCATTTTTAAAGAATCCACCATCTTGAATTTCTTTAGTAATTCTAGTTAATTCTTGGTATATAATTCTTCCTGCACCTATATTTAAGTGTCCAACTTCTGAGTTACCCATTTGTCCATCAGGTAAACCAACTGCCATTCCACTTGCTTGTAATTCACTATGTGGATATTTAGCAACTAATTTATCAAAATTTTCTTTTTTTGCTGCTTCAACAGCATTTCCATCGCCTTTTGGAGCTATTCCAAATCCGTCTAATATCATTAACATTACTGGTTTCTTAGCCATAATTCCCTCCAAATATCGTAAATCATTTTTTATACAATAAAACAAATTATTGTAAAGTTCATCAATTAATGCTTTAAATAAATTAAAGATAATAAATTTATCTATATTTATTATCTTTAATTTAATTCATAATTATTATACTATAATTATATGTGTATAACAATAAAATAGCTATTTTTGTAAATGTTTATCTATGAATTAATAATTTTTATCTTTTTCTTAATTTACACTAATATACAAAAGGAAGCCCTAAGGCTTCCTTAACTTTATAATTAGTAGTTAACTATTTGTGCAAAATCAGCAGCAACTAAGCTAGCTCCACCAACTAAAGCACCATCTATGTCAGACATAGCCATTTGAGCTTTGATTGTTCCTGGCTTAACTGATCCACCGTATTGGATTCTTATCTTGTCAGCAACTTCTTTTCCAAACATTTCAGCTAAAATATTTCTGATAGCCATAATTGTTTCGTTAGCTTGTTCATCAGTAGCAGTTTTACCTGTTCCTATAGCCCAGATTGGTTCGTAAGCTACAACAACCTTTTCTGCTAATTCTGGTGCTAAACCTTCTAAATCAGCTTTTATTTGAGCTCCAACAACTTCGTTAGTTGTTCCATTTTCTCTTTCTTCTAAAGTTTCTCCACAGCAAAGGATTGGAGTTAAGTTATGAGCAAATGCAGCTTTAACTTTTTTGTTTAAGGCTTCATCAGTTTCATTGAAGTATTCTCTTCTTTCACTGTGTCCTAAAACAACATAGCTAACTCCCATAGCTTCAAGCATTCCTGGAGCTATTTCTCCTGTGAAAGCTCCTTTTTCTTCAAAGTGCATATTTTGTGCAGCAACTTTAATGTTTGACCCTTCAACAGCTTTTAATACTGCATCTAAGCATACAAAAGTAGGACAAACTACTACATCACAAGTAGCATCCTTTACTAATGGTTTTAATTCATTTACTAATTTAACAGCTTCTTCTGGAGTATAGTGCATTTTCCAGTTTCCAGCGATGATTGCTTTTCTCATTATTTTCACCTCATATATAAATTATCAATTATTAATTATTAATTTAAATAATTATTTATCATTTAAAGCAGCGATTCCTGGTAAAGTTTTACCTTCTAAGAATTCAAGTGAAGCTCCACCGCCTGTAGAAATGTGAGTCATCTTATCTCCAAATCCTAAGATGTTAACAGCAGCAGCTGAGTCTCCTCCACCGATAACTGTTGTAGCATCTGCATCTGCCATAGCTTTAGCAACTGCAATTGTTCCTTTATTGTAGTTTTCAAATTCGAATACTCCCATTGGTCCGTTCCATATAACTGTCTTAGCATCTTTTACTGCATCAGCATATAAAGCTTCTGTCTTAGGTCCAATATCTAATCCCATGAATCCAGCTGGTATGTTTTGATCTTCTGTTACAGTAGCTTCAACATCTTTAAATTCAGATGCTATTCTATGATCTACTGGTAATAAGAATCTAACTCCATTAGCTTCAGCTTTAGCTATCATTTCTTTAGCATAATCTAATCTATCATCTTCACATAAAGAAGTTCCTATTTCATATCCTTGAGCTTTTAAGAATGTATAAGCCATTCCTCCACCAATGATTATTGTATCAACTTTTTCTAAAAGGTTGTTGATAACAGCAATCTTATCAGAAACTTTAGATCCACCTAATATAGCTACGAATGGTCTAACTGGATTGTTTACAGCTTCTCCTAAGAACTTTAATTCTTTTTGGATTAAGTATCCACATACAGCTGTATCAACGTAGTTAGTTACTCCTACAGTTGATGAGTGAGCTCTGTGAGCTGTTCCAAATGCATCGTTAACATAAATGTCACATAAAGAAGCTAATTCCTTAGATAATTCTTCTCCGTTCTTAGTTTCTTCTTTTCTGCATCTAGTGTTTTCTAATAATACAACATCTCCGTCTTTCATATCAGCAACAGCTTTTCTAGCGTTTTCTCCAACAACTTCTTCGTCTCTAGCGAAAACAACTTCTTTACCTAACATTTCGCTTAATCTTACAGCAACTGGTGCTAAGCTCTTAGATGCATCTTTTCCTAAGTGTGAGCAAAGTATAACTTTAGCTCCATTTTCAATTAAGTATTTGATTGTTGGAAGAGCTCCTACTAATCTATTTTCATCAGTTATAACTCCATCTTTTAATGGTACGTTAAAGTCACATCTTACTAAAACTCTTTTACCTTTAACTTGAACATCTTCAATTGTCTTTTTATTAAAGCTCATTCTTTTCACCTCATAAATTTTTATAGTTTTATCTATAATTTTAAAATAGGCCCGGTCTTATAAGTATGCCTTAGAGACCGGACCCTGTTTAGGATCTTATAAGAGTGCTTTTATAAGCATCTAAATCCGTATTAAATTTACTATTAAAATTAAGCTAATTCAGCGAAGTATTTAATAGTTCTAACCATTTGGCTAGTGTATGAGTTTTCGTTGTCATACCATGAAACAACTTGAACTTGGTATAATCCTTCTCCGATTTCAGATACCATAGTTTGAGTTGCATCAAATAATGAACCGTATTTGATTCCGATGATATCTGAAGAAACTAATTCTTCTTCAGTGTAACCGAATGATTCATTTGAAGCAGCTTTCATAGCAGCATTGATTCCTTCTACTGTTACATTTTCACCTTTAACAACAGCAACTAATATAGTAGTTGATCCAGTTGGAACTGGTACTCTTTGAGCAGATCCGATTAATTTTCCGTTTAATTCTGGAATAACTAATCCGATAGCTTTAGCAGCTCCAGTTGAGTTAGGTACTATGTTAACAGCACCAGCTCTAGCTCTTCTTAAATCACCTTTTCTTTGAGGACCATCTAAGATCATTTGGTCTCCAGTGTAAGCGTGAATTGTTGACATTATACCAGATTGAATTGGTGCAAAGTCATTTAAAGCTTTAGCCATTGGAGCTAAGCAGTTTGTAGTACAAGATGCAGCTGATATTATGTTATCTTCAGCAGTTAATATATCTTGGTTTACGTTGAATACAACTGTTGGAAGGTCATTTCCAGCTGGAGCTGATATAACAACTTTCTTAGCACCTGCTTCGATATGAGCTTGAGATTTAGCTTTTGATACGTAGAATCCAGTACATTCTAATACTACGTCAACACCAATTTCTCCCCATGGTAATTTTGAAGCATCTGCTTCAGCGTAGATTCTTATTTCTTTTCCATCTACAGTGATTGAGTTTTCTCCAGCAACAACTGTATCTCCTAAAGCGTATCTACCTTGTGCTGAATCATATTTTAATAAATGAGCTAACATTGATGGGCTTGTTAAATCGTTGATAGCAACTATTTCATACCCTTCTGCTCCAAACATTTGTCTAAATGCTAGACGTCCTATACGTCCAAAACCATTAATTGCAACTCTTACCATTACAATTACCTCCTAAATAATAAATATAATATATTTAAAATAAAAATTTTAAAACAACATTAATTTTGAGCTTTCATCAGTTCCACTATCTTATTTGCTGCTGCTTCATCAGTTACTAGAACTGCATTACTATCATTCATTTCAGCTGCTATTATAGCTTCTACTTTATTTTTTCCAGCTGCTACAGCAATATGTGTATTAATTTTTTTTGCATCATTTATTTTTATACCAATGGTAGTATTTTCAGATACAACTTTTGAATTTTTATCAAAATAACATCCATACGCTTCGCCTACTGCGCCATTTTTTTTAAGCTCTTCAATAAATTCTTCAGAAGCTCCTCTTTTCCCTGCCATATGAATAGCATTTCCTATACCATATATAAGTATATCTGCTTTATGAATGCAATCTATAACATCTTTGATTTGCTTTTCTTTTAAAAGCCCATCTAAGACTTCTAAACTAACATTTTCCGGAATATGAAGCAATTTATAACTCCCATTAACTTTTTGTGCTAAGGCAGCTGCCAAAGTATTAGCTTGGCTTTCAACTTTTCTTCCCATTCCTCCTCTTGCAGGCAAAACAAGAACATTGGAGACATTATTTATTTTAGGGAAAGCTTCAACTAATTCCTTAACTGTACTTCCACCTGTAATAGCTATTATACTATCATCTTTAATAATATCTTTTACATAATTAGAAGCAGCTTTTCCTAATTCTTTTAATACATACGGATTACTTTCCACGTCTCCCGGAACAATTATTACATCTTTTAATCCTAAAGATATTTTAATAAATTCCTCAACGTCGTTTAATCCTTTTATCTCATGCATAAAATCGTTTAATTGTTCTACTACTCTGATACCCTCTTCAGTAACAGTCATTCCCAGAGTATTTATCTCAATTAAATCCTGCTCTTTTAAAAAGTTAATCTCAGTACGCACAATTCTTTCACCTAATGAAAGTTCTGATGCTAAAACCCTTCTACCAATTGGCTGGTTGAAATATATAGTCTTTAAAATATTGTATCTTTTTTCTAAGATATCAACCAATTCAGGAACTATCTTTTTCTGAACTGATAATATTTCCTGCACTTTTAGCCCTCCTTTTGGTCTTAAAGCGTCCCACTTATAACTTTTTGTGTCCCGCATATATTATTATAAAACAGAATTTAGAATTTTTAAACCCTTTATAGTAAAATTTTATATATTTTTTTATTATCTAACTTCTTCTTTCTTTTATTAGAAGGCTAATCCCCATTTACCCTCTATATTTTGCCACGGTTATTCTAGATATATGTAATGTATTTTCTAACAGTATAAAAAAAGCCTCATGGCTTTTTTTTATTTTTCAAAGAAAAATATTCCACAAGGCTTAATTCCAGAGTGAATACCTACTGTACACCCTACTTTAGCATCTATATAATTTATATTTTTTTCTTGGAAGTATATCTTTAACCCTTGGTATACATCTTCATTTAAAAGTTCTAATAATACTATTGGCGAGTCAAAATCAACATCAGCACTTTCAAAATCTGATACTAATTTCTTTAAAGCCTTTTTACTTCCTCTAACCTTATCTTTAACAGACATTTTACCATCTTTTATTTCTAAAATTAGTCTTAAGCCTAACACACTACCTATTGTTCCTGCAGTTTTTGATAGTCTTCCACCTCTTACAAGGTTTTCTAATGACTCAAAATTTAATGAACACTTAACCTTAGGTATTGCTTTAAGAATTCCCTCTTCAATTTCTTTTATTCCTAAACCTTTATCTCTAAGTTCACAAGCTTTTAATACTAATAATCCTAATCCTGATGTAACATTTCTAGAATCAATTACAATAATATCATCACTTTCTAACATATCTTTTGCTATACATGCTGATTGATATGTTCCACTCATGTCTGAAGATAATGTTAAGGCTACTATTTTATACCCTTCATCTAAATACTTTTTAAAACTTTCTTCAAATCTATTAGGAGTTACTTGAGCTGTTGTAGGTAAAACGCCTGTAGCATCAATTTTATCAATCATTTCCTTCGTGGTAATTTCTATACCATCTAAATAACTTTCTTCTCCAAAGTTTATTAATAACGGTAACACTTCAATGTCTTTTTCTCTTATAAGTTCTGCCGGTAAATCTAAAGTACTATCTGTTATAATTTTAATTTTTTCCATGAACAGTACCCCCATTTCTTATTTCATATTTGGAAAATCCATTTGTCTTAATGCTTCATAAGCTATTGTACACACTGTATTGGATAAATTTAAGCTTCTTGTACTAGTCTTTATCATTGGTATTCGTATACCTTTATGCGCATTATGCACTTCTTCTGGAACCCCACTTGATTCTTTTCCGAACATAATAAAATCTCCTGGCTTATAACTTTCTTCATTATAGAATTTTCCTCCATGAGTTGTAGCTAGAAATATTCTTTGTTCTCCATACTTAGCCATAAAATCTTCATAAGATTCATGCACTTCAAGCTTTAAGTCTTTCCAGTAATCTAATCCAGATCTTTTAACTGCCTTGTCATCTATGCTAAATCCTAAAGGCTTTATTAAATGTAAAACAGAATCCGTTAAAACACAAGTTCTAGCAATATTCCCAGTATTTTGTGGTATTTCTGGTTTATATAAAACTATATTTAAATTCAATGAATTCACCCTCCAAAAAGTAAAATGAAAGTCTCTTACTTTAATATATGTATGTATCTATCTATAAATTTTATAATACTATATGATTATTTATTAGTCAAAGCATTTTACAGAATGTTAATTTTAATTAAATTTATAATTTCTCTATTTAAGTCCTTATTAACAACAAAGAAAAAATGGTGCAAAAAACTCACCAAAATAAAAAATCGCTGTATGTATTAAACTTACAACGATTTTTTGTATAATTAATTATTTTAATTTTCTGTAGTAGTTGCTTTTTTAGTTCCTACTTTTACCACAGTATTCATTGGTGCATAATAATCTGATGAAATAAACTCTCTTGACACTTCAACACCATTTGAATATGTAACTAAATATGCTTTTGATCTATATCCAGCCATACCATTTACAGTTGTAACTCTACTTCCCTCTGCAAGTGTATTATCATTAACATATTCTGTAGTATAATCTAGCTTTTCTATAACTTCATTTACTAACTCATAAGTGTTGTTTCCAAAACTTTCTTTATTTCCATAGATATTAAATACTATAGTATTAGAAGTCATATATCCTTCAATATATATAGGGAAATCATATGTATTAACAAATCTGTAGTCTATCTCTCCTTCATAAACAGTTGCATCTAAGCTTGGCTCTGCATAACTTACCATCATTGAATGGTTATATCTTAATGAAGATTTTAAATTAGCTCTCATGGCAGCTCTATATAGTATAGTAGAAATATTACATACTCCACCACCATATTCTTGTACTACTTCACCAGCTACATAAGCTCCAGCTTGTTGATAACCATTTTCTGGTGTAGTTTTTCCTATTGCTTTATTATAACTAAATTCTTCACCTGGCATTAAAAGCGTTCCATTAACTGAATTTGTAGCTATCTTCATATTGTTAACTCTGCCAGTTGCATTATTCACATAACTACCTGAAAAACTTGATACTACACCATTAATTTTTTGTAATTCTGCTGATGTAACCCTTGGTACATTTTCCTCAAGTTCAATAACAATAGCTTTTCCTGCAAAATTATCTGGAGAAATACTTTCTTTTATTTTATTAACTAATGCATCCACATCTATCTTCTTTCCAACAGTTTCATTAGAAATTGATATAGCACCTGCACTGATATTTATAGTAGCATCCTTTGGTTCAATCTTTACTGAATTATTTATTTCATTGGCAAATTCAATAATTTTACTTTCATCATAAACTAATACTGTTTTCATTTGATGATTTACTCCATTTTTAATCATTGAATTTTTTTCAAATAACCCTTCACCTTTTCCATAAGCTAATGCTTCCTTAACAATACCATCAACATCTATTGATGAATCTATGTCATTATAGCTTAATTGAAAATTCTGCTCTCCTACCATAACATCTATTACTTTATTATTAATTTGCGTCATTAATTGTGATTCTAAAGTTGTCTTAGCTTCTTCAGCAGTCTGTCCTGATAAATCCACACCATATATGCTTACTCCTGAATAAATCCTATTATCCCAAGAAGCAACTTTAGTTTTTATACTAAATATATACCCAATAGTTGCAGCTAAAATTATTACTAATACGGAAGCAGTACAAATTATAATTTTCCTTTTATCAGTTATAAACTCACTGAATTTACTTTGATCTTTAGATTCTATATTATTCTCTTGCAAACAATATACCTCCCCCATCTTTCAATAATACGAAATACTATAAAAAATGTATTTTTATAGTACTTTTACTATTATAGTATATTATTTTGTCTAAAACAACAATGAAAACTTTCCATGTGTTATGTGAATTCAATGCAAATGTAAAATATACTTGATTTTATTGTTATATTCAAAACAGCATAAAAACCACCTGAAACAGATGGCTTTTATTATATAATTATACTTTAACAGTGGCTCTTTTTACAGAAACTTCACCATCTTGATCAAATGCTTCTATAGCTATAGAAATATTTCCCTTTACTGTGAATGGTAACTCATTTATTCCAATTGAAAAACTAGTATCATTTGCATCTACTGTTCCTATCCAATAACCATTGGCAAATATATTGTAACCAAGCAAATCAAAGTCTGCATTTTGAATCCAGCTTATATTTATTACATTACCTTGTCTGCTGGCTTGTAAGCCTTTAACCACATCTGGTGGTGTTAATAAGTCTATGTTGTTAGGCCCCCAGTTTGCATCTACTTTATTGCTTATACCTGCAACTGTTGCACTTTCACTATATTGCCATATTCTCCACCTTGTCCATCCTCCTACATCTGGCGGTACTTTAGGATTTCCAGATATAGCAGTATATAAAGCTATCCAAAGAGGCATATTTTTTAGAGGATATCCTCTGCCTTCAATATAAAAATTATTATATAACTGTACAAAAAATACTCCTGTATAAAGCATAAGTCTTCTTCTAGTGGACTTTTCAAATCTCTTCCTAAATCTATCAATCCAATTAATTAAAGCTGTAGTAGAAATAGATTTATCTGTAGGTGTTTCTACATCTACTACTGGAAATAAATCTCCATAATCACCATCACCAAATCCTTGTTGCAATACATTAATAAAACCATCGCATTGAGCATCTGCTGTATTCAAATCATAGCTAGGCACTGCAAAATGATATGCTCCTACAGGAATACCATAATTTCTTGCCTTAGAAGCAAAATCAATAAACTTTCTATCAGTTCTAAATCTCCCTGAAGCTGATCCTGATGATCTTAGATATAAAAAATCTACCGTCCTTGCCAAAACTGCAAAATCTACTCCCTGAGTATACTCATTTATATCTATACCAAAAAGACTTTTATCAGTTCTATTTTGCATAGCTCCTCCGTACATAAAATTTCCTTACTTTATAGCTTATTAATATTTTTCAAAATAGTTTCCTATTTGGTAATAAAAATCTTTTATTAGTGAATTTAAAACGTACCTCAATCTTCTGCTATTAAAAAAGAAGCAGTTACACTATTTAATGTAATTGCTTCCTTAACATCTTAACTCACCAATCTTCTTAACATTCTAAACCGCTCTATTTACCTTTAAAGATGTTTCTATTATTAAATCTAAGAACTCTGAAAAGCTATATCCTTCTCCCTTTGCACTTTTAGGGAAAAGACTTGCAGCAGTCATTCCTGGAAGTGTATTAACTTCTAATATATAAGGAGTTCCTTCTTTATTAACTATCATATCTATCCTTGAATAAACTTCACACTTAAGTGCTTTATAAGTTTTTAATGCCATTTCTTTAACTTCTTTATATAAATCTTCTTCAAGTTCCACAAGCACTTCATCTGCTCCATTCTCTGAGTATTTTTGTGTATAATCAAAAAAATCACTTTTTGGCTTTATTGCTATAACCGGAAATAGTTTATTATCAAATACTGGACAAGTAATTTCATTTCCATCAATAAACTCTTCTATCATAACTTCTGTATCCCACTTTAATCCCTCTTCTACAGCTTCTTGTACCTTTTCTTTATCATATATCTTAAAAGTAGCAACACTTGAACCACCATTAGTTGGCTTTATAAATACTGGATAACCAATATTTTCTATTGCCTCATAATCTATTTCCTCTACTGATTTTACATTAAGCCATCTTGCAGTTCTTATACCATTAGCCTCTAAAACTGTCTTTGTCAAATCTTTATCCATACATAAAGCAGAAGTTAATGGTCCACATCCTGAATATGGTATATCTAAAGTCTGTAATACTGATTGAACTGTTCCATCTTCACCAAACTTACCATGTAATGCTAATAAAGCAAAATCTAAATCCTTTACTTTATTTATTATATCTACCTTTTCATCAATAACAACTGGTATTACCTCATATTTATTTTTATCTATATTTTCAATAATTGATTTTCCACTTTTTAAAGAAATTTCTCTTTCTGAGGATATTCCTCCCATGATTACTCCAACTTTCATCAAAACTACCTCCATATTATAAAGTTAAACAATGCATATATTTCATTAACGCACTTAACTAATTATATCATTATCTATATCTAATTAGAAGTTTACATAAATATAAAACTCTACTACATAAAAATATAGAGTTTTATATTTATTTTAATTTCTTTTTATTTTCTTTATAATATCTACATCTAGATGTAAATGGACATTCGTCACATTTAGGATTTCTAGCTGTGCAACATCTTCTACCATGAAAAATAAGTAAATGATGTGTAAGACTCCACTCCTTTTTAGGAAGCTCTTTTTGTAGTTGTTTTTCCACTTCTAAAACATCATCTGAATCTGCTAGTGCAAGCCTATTGGATACTCTAAAAACATGTGTATCCACTGCAATAGATGGCACATTAAAAGCATTAGATAGCACTACATTAGCAGTCTTTCTGCCAGCACCAGCCAATGTCACCAGTTCTACCATAGTATCTGGTACTTCTCCATTATATTTATCTTTAAGTTGGTTACACATAATCATTAAATTCTTTGCCTTATTTCTATATAAACCAATTTGTTTTATATGATTTTCTAGTTCATTAATAGACATGGTAAGAAATGTATCAACATCTGGATATTTTTTAAATAATGTCTCTGTTACTTCATTTACTTTTTTATCAGTAGTTTGTGCTGATAATATTGTTGCCACCAATAACTGAAAAGGTGTTTCATAATTCAATTCACATTTTGCATCTGGATACATTTCCTTAAGCTTTTCTAATATAAATTTTGTCCTTTGTTTCATCATTAATCACTCCAATTATTTCTTCTTTAAAATTTCAATATAATTATTTATATACGGAGATGGCCCCTTAAACTCTTCAATATCATAATTTTCATTGTGCATTTTAATTATAGCATTTCTTCTTATAACATTCTTTCCTCGCCAGCCACAAGAAGTTTTAGCTATCTTTTCTTTAAATATTTTATTATCCATATTAGCAAACATATATGTATCTTCATTCATATACTCTAATGTATTAAACTCTTCTAATACATTAATTTTTACACCTTCGTTATATGGACATTTAAGTTGACAAAAATCACAACCAAATACATTTCCTTTCAAAAGCTTAATTTCCTTATCATTTATATCTTTTTTCTGAGTAATGTATGAAAGACATATATTAGGATTAATTCTATTTTTATTTATTGATTTTGTAGGACATTCTTTTATACATATATCACATTTACTACATTCATCAAATTGCCTTATATCTTGAAAGCTTCTAACTTCATTGCATTCTATTTTTGCATTAGTTATTATTTCTCCTAAAAATACATATGAACCATATTTTTCAGTGATTATCATATTATTTCTACCAATAAAACCTACACCAGCTAAATATGCTATATATCTTTCAGGTAAATAATTACTATCAACAAAAGATATTGCTTCCCATCCTAAAGAATTTATGTAAGTACATATTTTCTCTAAATACTCTTTTACTACTCTATGATAATCTCCTCTTTTAGTATATATAGAAAATCCATTATTATTTTCATTGACATCTTCATGATAATAAGGGAAAGCTATAGATATTATAGTTTTCCCATCTTCCATATAAACCTTAGGATTTATTCTCTTTTCAATTTCTTTTTCTTCAAATTCATTTTCTAAATTATTTTCTTTTCTATACTTATAGAATTCTACCAATTCTTCAAATCGCCTACATGGTATAAACCCCAGCGTATCTAAACCTAAAGAATTACAGTATCCTATGATTTTATCCTTTATCACGCTAAATCACCATAAATTATATATTTTTCTTTTTATTCCCTTACGCTGGCTTATATCTATAATTGCCTGACTTTCACTAGCCTTTACAATATTTCTAGCTGGAACGCCTACTGCTGTAGCACCTGCCGGAACATCTTTTAAAACCACTGAATTAGAGCCTACCTTACTATTATCTCCTATATTGATAGGTCCTAATACTTTAGCTCCTGCACCTATTACAACTTTATTTCCCACCGTTGGATGCCTCTTACCTTTATCTTTACCAGTACCACCTAAAGTAACTCCATGATATAAAGTTACATCATCACCAATCTCTGTGGTTTCCCCAATAACAACACCCATTCCATGATCTATAAAAAGACCTTTTCCAATAGTTGCACCAGGATGTATTTCAATCCCTGTAAAAAACCTTGACAATTGAGATACTATTCTAGCTAGTAAAAATAGTTTTTTATTATACAAAAAATGTGCAATTCTATAAGCAATTAATGCATGAACCGAAGGATATACTAAAAAAACTTCTATCTTACTTCTAGCAGCAGGATCATTTTCCATAATCCTGTTTAAATCATACTTTAAATTATCAAACATTTCTTCTCATTCTCCTTTTTAGAAGTATATGCTGCTTATTTTTTACTTATCCGTATATTCCCATTGATATATATTTTTCTCCTCCATCTGGAGCAATGGCTAATACCTTCTTGCCTTCACCTTCTCTCTTAGCTATTTCCATAGCTGCATATACTGCTGCCCCTGATGATATACCAATTAGAACACTTTCTTTTTCTGCAAACTCTACAGCAGTTCTTATGGCGTCATTATCATCAACAGTCATCACTTCATCGATATATTTCCCTTCATAAATCCCCGGTATAAATCCCGCTCCAATACCCTGTATTTTATGAGCTCCTGGATTCCCTCCTGATATAACCGGTGAACTTTTTGGCTCTACAGCCACTACTTTTATATGCGGATTTAGCTCTTTTAATCTCTTTGCTATACCTGATACAGTTCCGCCTGTTCCTACACCTGCTACAAATACATCTAAATCCTTTATATCTTCATATATTTCATTTGCTGTTGTTTCATAATGCTTTAATGAATTAGCAAAATTCTCAAATTGCTGTGGCATAAAGTATCCGTACTTTTCTACCATTTCTTCTGCTTTTTCAATGGCACCCTTCATTCCCCTTATGCCTTCAGTAAGAACTAACTCAGCACCATAAGCACTTATTAAATCTCTTCTTTCCTTGCTCATTGTATCTGGCATAACTATTATCACCTTATACCCTTTCAACTTACCAATCATAGCTAATGCTATACCAGTATTACCACTTGTAGGTTCCACTATTACTGATCCTTCTTTTAACAACCCATCTCTTTCTGCAGCTTCAATCATACCAAGTGCTGCTCTATCTTTAACACTACCGCCTGGATTATACTTTTCTAATTTCACAAACACTTCCGCTGCATTTTCTACATTGAAATTATTTAACTTTAGCACTGGTGTCTTTCCTACTAGTTCCAAAACATTGTTATAAATCATACTATTTCCTCCTTTAAATATAAAAAACTTCGTCTCTAAACTTAGAGACGAAGTAATAATCGCGGTTCCACTCTAATTGAATTTTAAATCAATAAATTCCAACTCAAATACAGGTACAAATAATACCCTTTCGCTATAACGGACGATTACCGTAGAATCTTACTTATATTTCAGATTTAAACTCCAAAGTGCACTTCATATAAACTATAGGTGAAGAGATTCCAGCCCCCTCTTCTCTCTTAAACCATCATCTATACTACTTTTCTTTTTCATCGTTTTAATTCCGACTATTTAACTATCCTTTATATATTATTATATGACTTTGCTTTTAAATGTCAATGAAATCTATTTATTTTTTCTCTTCCAAATAGGATATAATATCTCATCAATTAAATCATGAGTATTCACAACACCTATAAGCACTTCATGTTCATCTACCACCGGAATAGACATTAAATCATATTTTGCACATTTTTCTATTGCCTCATCTATATCTAAGTCATATCTTAAAGCGTTAGTCTTTTCATTCATAATTTCCTTAACCTTTGTTTCAGGTTTAGTTAAAATTAAATCCTTTAATGAAACAACTCCTATGACTTCTTCTTTTTCATCTTTGATGAATATACTATTAAATTCATCATCTTCATATTCTGTTTCTCTTAATATTTCTATTATTTCACCTATAGTTATATCTAAATTAAAAGATATAAAATCTTTACTCATAATACTTCCTACAGTTTCATCTTCATATTGTAAAAGTTCTTTAACTTCCTTGGCATCTTCAGTTTCTAAGTTAACTAATATCTTTTCTCTTTCATCATCATCTAAATCATCTAAGATATCAGCTATTTCATCATTAGGCATATTTTCAAGAACTTCTGCAGCCTTTTCTTCACTAAGATCTTTAATTATGCTCCCTTTATACTCTGGTTCAATTTCTTCTAAAGTATCTGCTGCAAGGTCTTCATCCAATGATTCAAATACAAGCTTTCTTGAACTATCATCAAGCTCTTCTAAAATATCTGCTAAATCTGCTGGATGCAGCGTTGATAATTTCTTATAAGGAACAGCTATCTTTAAATTATTGTTTATCATTTCCAATGATTCAACATCATCCCACATAAGAACTCTATCTTCATAATCTTTATTGATAACTTTATAAATAAATTTTCCTACGCCTTGGCATCCCATTCTTCTAAATTTAGCTAATGGTCCTGTTTCAACAGCTATTACCCTATATTCTCCTGCAATTTCAGCAAGCCTTAAATCATCAACTCTTACCACTTGCTTTCCATTTATATCTACTATTTTCTTATCTAATAGATTTTCAGATAATAGATATGAGTACGTTCTAGGTAAAATTTCTTTACTTCCTCTAGTAAGTATCTTTACCTTATTATCAGAAGCATAAAAATTAATGTTTCTAAATTCATAGTGAAAAGTAGACCCATCCTTCTTAACTTTATAGCCTATTACTCTTGGATATCCTTCATCTGTAGTTACATAGATATCCTTTAACTCACCTAAAACATCATCAAATTCATCATATATTTTTTTACCTAAAATATTTGTAAATAAAAATACTGACATTTTCTTCATAAAGCTTCCTCCTATATTATCAGAGGAGCTTATTTAATAAATAGCATTCCCTCTAATAATCCCTATTCAATTTTCTAAAATTATTCCTCTGAGGGACACCCTCCATTTAAATTCACCACCATTATTTAAAAACTCATTTTTATACACATCAAAAAAGCCCATAAAAGGGCATTTTCATATACTTATATTATATTACACTAGTTTTAAAAGGCAACTATTTTTTCCTTTTTACTTATGAAAAATTCTTCCTAATGGTTAAACTAATTAAAAGTATCTATAGATTGCAATACCACTATCAATAAACTAATTTCACCAATAAAAGGATAAGGAAATATCTTTATTCCCCCTAAGAACAATATATACTCTATAACAAATACTACAGTTGAAAAAGTCAAAAGCTTCATACCTAAAGTATTACTGTATGGCTTATCTATATTTATTAAGGATATAACTGTAACCATGGCCATAACAATTAAATATATAAGGCTTGGAATCATCGTATCTTTAAAAATAACTACGTAGCCAAATTCAGCATCAATATAGCTCTTTAATCTATAAAAGGATATCAAGAAACAATATATTCCTATCATTGATATCATCAAGATAAAATTATAATCAAACCTCATCCTTTCATTTCTTAAAAATATATATAATGCCCCCATTGATAATAACGGAATTGTAATTATATCCATCATTGACATGGGCTTTAAAAAATACATTATTTCCTGCTTTTCAATTAAAGATAACAATAGTAACGTAATGTTTCTCAGTAATAAAATAGTTAAAGTAATAATATAGTATTTCCTAACCTTAACTGGACATCTTTTTCTTGCTTTCATAATTAAATAAAATATTATAGTAATTATAAATAACAAAAGACATAAATAATAAAAAGCCTTCACATTTATTTCCTTCCATAATTACTGTTATTTATAACTATTATTTTTTTTTATATTTTATTCTACATATAATTACTTAACACCTAAAATTTTCAGTCCACCTTTTATACATTTAATTTCTAATGGGAAATCTGGTCCCTTTTCTCCATCAATATCAGTAACTATATCTTCATGACATTCAACCTTTAAATAATCTGTCTTAAAATATAACACCTTATTTGAATCTAAGTGTTCACCTTTAAGAACCTTAATAAATAAAGGTAAAAGCTCATATATCTGCACAGCCTTAAACATTATTATATCCAATAAACCATCACAAGCATCTGCTCTCATAGCCAGATTAAAATTCCCTGCCGTAGCCCCATTGAATACTAATAATAAATACATTTCGCCTTCAAACTCTACTTCTTTTGATGAAATATTTACATGAAGCTTTCTAAAATTAGGTAACTCTTCTAACCCTTTTAGATAATATGCTAATTTACCTATAGTATTTTTTAAATTTACATCTGTCTTTTGAGAAACATCAGTAAATAATCCTGTACTAGCAACATTTACAAAATACTTATCATTAATACTTCCTAAATCTACTGATTTGACTTCTGAAGATAATATCTGTTTACATGCTTCTTCTACATCAGAAGACATCCCTAAAAACTTAGAAAAATCATTGGCTGTTCCAACCGGTAATATACCTATTGGTAATGATATACCACTCTTGGCCATAGCATTAACAACTGAATCAACAGTCCCATCTCCACCAGCTATTAATATGTATTTATAATTTCCATCTTTTATATCACTTAAGGCCACTCCTACATCTTCTCCAGCTGTGATTCTATATGGAACTACCGTATATCCAGCCTCTTGATGAAGACTTATAACTTTATCTAATTTTGATAATATAAGATTTTCACCTGAATATGGATTATAAATAAACTTTACTTTCATAACACTATCTCTCCTACTACCATTATTTTTAAATTATATCACGATTTCTATACTTATAAAATAAATAACTTGTAAATATATTGCTTTTTGCAATCTATATTTTATAATACATATATTTTCAGTATTAAATTGTGAATACTTTTGTGCTATAATTATATTTTGACATAGAAATTATTTAGGAGTGATTAAAATGAGAAAAAGCTGTGTTCCTAATATATTTACCTTTATTAATCTATCTTTTGGAATATTATCAATTATAGAAACCCATAATGGGAATTACAGACTCGCTAGTATCTTTATTATTGCAGCTGCTTTAGTTGATAGATATGATGGAAGAATCGCTCGTTTTCTGCAAGTAAGCAGTGATTTAGGAAAAGAATTGGATTCTCTAGCAGATCTAGTATCCTTTGGTGTAGCACCATCAATTCTTGTATTTTTATTATTTGACTTAAACTCATATGGCCCATTTGGAATCATAGGAATTATTATTTTATTACTTTTCCCAATATGTGGTGCATACAGATTGGCTAGATATAATGCTGTTTCCTTTGATGGAGTATTTACAGGCGTTCCAATTACTGTTGTAGGATGCTTTATAGCTATTTTGGCATTATTATCATTTAAATATACTATTGCACCAACATTGCTAGTAATATTGATGCTTATTGGTTCATATTTAATGGTCAGTAATTTAAAATTAAAGAAATTTTAGTTTTATAACATAATTAAAATAAAAAAGAATTCAAATTGCTGAATTCTTTTTTATTTTTTAGTTTAATATACTCTTTAATTAATTATCATCGTCATCAAAATTAACAAAATTATCCTCCCTATTTTTAACCTGTCCTATATTAGAAGAATTATCATATAACAATTCATCATCTATTTCAGTTAAAATATCCTTTTGAGTGCTTTTATTCATGATATAATTTCCTAAAACTGAACAATATTGAAAATAAGATTCACCACACTTATCAAGAAGAGTTATTAAATGATCTATAGTTTCTCCTAATTTATCTGCTCTTTTTACAGCATCTTTAACATAACTGGATTTAGCCTCAGGAATATTGTTTAGTTCTGCTGCTCCAGCAATTAGTAGCCTATATGAGTCTGTTACCTTCTTTAATAATTCAGATATATTGTATACTTCTCCATAATAACTCTTCATCATTTCCTTATATTTCATTTAACTCTCTCCTTATTATTTATAAAATTATTCATTAAATAAAATATTCGTTGCTTTTATTTTCGATACAAATACATTTTTCTAGTTACTTTTTCTTTATAAATAAACAGGCTGCATCAAAATCGTTGACACAGCCTGTTTATTAATTTACTATAACCTTTCGTTCATTATCACAAGTTAATTCTATTTGCCTACCTTCCTTTGTTTTTGTTTTTAAAACTATCTTATGACCCCATAAATCAAATAGATATTTTATGGTTTCTTTTGCATATAATAGTTCTAGTTCTCGTCCATCATATACATGCTCTAAAGTAAGAGTACCATCATTTCTGTTAAAATCAACTATTCTGATATACGGTATTCCCCCTACTCCACAAGTATCTGATATAGTATCTCTTATACTCTTCCATCCATCTTCATCAGATACCTCTTCTACCACAAATTCAAAATTTTTCTTAGCATATTGGAATAAGTTTAATTCCTCACATAAATCTTGTGTTAAATATTTTCTTAAAAAAGAATTATCTCTTTCTAAATATCTCACTTCAAACATCTTTTCTCGTCCATATCGCTTTTCAATGTCTTGGAACACTCTAAAACCTATATAGTAAGGATTTAAGCCTCCTAAAATAGGTGCTATAACATCATTGTGCCGCTTAATAAACTCAAAGTGTAAACCTGACTCTAATTTAAGCTCATTTAATATAGTATAATGCCAATAGCTTGCCCAGCCTTCATTCATTATCTTAGTTTCTATTTGTGGCAAGAAATATTCGCTTTCTCTCTTAACTATCTTTAATATATTCTTTTCCCAGTCTTCTAGGGAAGAATATTTAATTATAAAGCCCATGACATCATCACAAGGCTCTAAAGGTATCTTATTCAAGTTAGGAAGAATAATTTCCTCTTTTTCATCAAAGGCTCCCTTATTATCCACTTTGCTATTATACTCATCAATTAAGGCTTTTTTGATTTGTTCCTGAGTGAGCTCCTTTACACCTACAACTCTTGGTATTTGAAATCTCAAAGCATGAGCTGCATCAAGAATCTTTTCAACCTTATCATATCCTATATTAGGATCATTAATATAATCTCTGATTATATCTGCATCAAGCTTAAACATTTCAATGGTATAATAAGCTTTAGTCCCTTCTCTAAATAGTCTATTATTCTTAAAAAAATCATTGTGACCATACACATGAGCCATGGTCAATATTTGTAATAACAAGGTATTTTCCCTCATTAAATAACCTAAACATGGATCTGAGTTTATAACCATTTCATAAGGTAGACCTGTTAAATTAAATGAATATAAAGTCTTATTCTTTTCATATGCCTTACCATAACTCCAGTGAGGATATCTAGAAGGCATACCAACATAAGCTTCATACCCTATCATTTCATTAAATCCTATTATCTCAAATTCTTGAGGATAATAATCAAGTCCAAGCTCCGTAGCCTTTTGTTCTATAATCTTATTCCATTTTTCTAATTCTCTCACTGTATATTCCATGGCTACTCCTCCCTAAGCTCTTTACTTAACATCAATTTCAATGCATCCCATAAATTTTTCTTTTCTTTTACCACCACAGAAATGAAATTTTTATTGGTTACTTCTTTACTAAACCTATAGTACATTGTAGTTGAATAGGTTGAAGGAAGCAATTCAGCATAGCCTACCATATTGCTCACTTCACAAAGTTCTTTAAGTGCTGTTATTGCCCTTTCATTATCTTCTGACCAATTGTCACCATCACTAGCATATACAGGATATATATTCCACATTTCTGGAGGATATTTTTCCTTAATCAAGTCTAAAGCTACATTAAGTCCGCTGGATATATATGTTCCACCTGATTCAGCTTTATGGAAAAATTCATATTCATTTACCAGCTTGGCTATTGTTGTATGAGATACAAATTCAAAAGCTATATTATTATATTTTCTCTTTATAAACCTAGATAATACAAAGAAAAATGATCTTGCTAGATATTTCTTAGTACTATCCATAGAGCCTGATACATCCATGATAAATATCATCACAGCATTGCTTTCTTTCTTTGGTTTCATTTTTACTCTATAATATCTAAGGTCATCTTCTCTAAAAGGAAATCTATCTATATCCTGCTCTAAGCCTGCTTCTGCTAAAGCTCTCTTTTTACCTTGCTTTCTAGCTGTTTTAGCTATAACAGTCTTCTTTTTAGCAAGTCTTGGATTAATACCATGTCTTGCATATCCTCTTTTTCTGCTGGCGCTTTCAGAAAGAATCTGTGAATATTTCTTTCTATCTAAATTTGGAAGCTCCAAGTCTTCCACTATATAGTCCATTAATTCTTCCAAAGTGATTTCAGTTTCATAAACATCATCACCTTCACTGTTTCCAGCACCTTTCTTACCTTTTTTTCCAATACTTTCTGCCGAACCTATCTTGTCTCCTCTTTTTTCTTCTCCTGTACCAGTAGCAACACCTTTATTGTTGTTTCCAAATACAAATTGATATTCCTTTATCCCTCTAATAGGAATCTTAAATTTTTTATTTTTCGTTTCCCCTACAATACTTTCTTCAGAAAGGATATCACCTAAATTTTCTTTGATAGATTTTTCAACTAATTGTCTATGACGTCTTCTATCTTCAATGCTTCTATCGTGTTCTACTGGATTTTCACTATTATCTCGAAAGATAGCCATCTTTATCAATCCTTCCACAAATTGTTTGCTGCATATTTTAATATGACGTCACAACAGTGTAGACAATATCCATTGTTCTTCATTTCTTCAACCATAGCATCATACTTTTCATTTTGCTCCTTATCTCTTACTCTTGTCTTAGTTATTATTCTAGACAAATCTTTTACTGATGCCATAAGCTTCTTTTCAATGGCTTCTTTTAATGGTTCATATGAAGTATAATCTATTTTCATGCCATTTCTTACTAAGTAGAACATATAAGATGTAACATCTGCTCTAAATCCCTTGCTAGATGCTTCAGATACACCTATTTGTTCTTCTATATTTCTCATGAAGTCTTCATCTGGATTTAATTCTTCTCCTGTTGAACTATCCTTTATCTTAGTCTTATTTACAAATGCTTCTGCATTATCTATATAATTATTAAATAGGCTTTCAGCTTGTTCTCTAAATGAATGTATAAAGGCCTTTGTTATTTCCTTTTCCAATACCTTATTATATTCTTTTCTAATAGTGTCTTGAATAAATCCTAAATATCTCTTTTTATCTTCTGCTGAAGCATCCATCTCTTTAATAGATTTAATAATGCTCTCCATTATGCTTAATGGATTTATACAATCATATTCTGAAATAGATAAGGCATTATCTATTGCTTTTACAATAAATCTAGTACTGATACCTTTCATACCTTCATAACTTCCAGCTTCTTCTCTTAATTCCTGTATATCTATCCTCTTAGTAGTTCCTTTTTCCACAATATCCTCACCATTATAAAGTTTTAACTTTGTCATAGGATCTACTTTAGCTGAAGGAGATAATCTTGAAAGTATAGCAAACATTGCTGCTATTTCTATGGTATGTGGAGCTATATGAGCTTTAAAATTACTTCTCTTCAATATCTTTTCATATATCTTCACTTCTTCATCAAGCTCTAAGCAATATGGAACTTCAATCTTTACAATTCTATCTAATATAGCTTCATTAGTATGATCTGATTTAAACTTTTCCCATTCTGCTTCATTTGAGTGAGCTACAATAAGTCCATCAAAATAAATCATTGAACCTTTTCCTGGTGATGGAATTGATTTTTCTTGAGTAGCTGTTATTATAGTGTGTAAGTATTCAACATCATTTTTAAACACTTCAATAAATTCTACCAACCCTCTGTTACCTACATTAAATGCACCATTTAATGAGAATATCCTTGGATCGTCTTCAGGATACATATCCATCTTAGATATATCAATTGATCCTGTTAAAATAGATGTATCTTGATTATTAGGATCAACTGGAGGCACTACACCTATTCCTTTTCTTGATCTTATAGAAAAATTCTTTCTTTCAACAGGAACATTTTCATATTCCCCATTAAATTCATGAATAAGCCTATATTTACATACTGGGCATAAATCTCCTTCAATTTGTGTGCCTAACATTTCATTAAATTTTCCTCTTAGATGATTAGGAACAAGATGTAAAGGTTCTTCATGCATTGGACAGCCTTTTATAGAATAAATAGGATCACAGCTTACTAAAGCTAATTTTAATGCTTCAACCAAAGATGATTTACCAGCACCAACAGGTCCTACTAAATATAATACTTGCCTTGCCTCTTCACCTTTCATTGATGCAGAATGAAGATAATTTACCAATTTCATTAATACTTTATCAATACCAAAGAAATCATCTTTAAAAAATCCATATCTCTTTATAGTTTCATTTCCATAGATTTTTCTTATTTTAGGATTCTCATCCCCCTTTAGTACCTCAACACCTTCACTCATAATCCTTTCATATAATCTCTTATGAGAAAGCTGTGCAATATCTGGATTAGCCTTCACAAGTTCTAAGTAATCTATAAATGTACCTTCAAATTTTTCTTTATTTCTACTTTCTCTATCTGTTACAATAAATTCTTTGAAGTTCATAAGCACTCCCCCCTTTACTTTAATATATTAATTACCAAACGTAATATATTACTCTTTTTATCTTTTTAGATTAAATAAAATATAAACGTAGCCAAACCATGGGCTTATTTATGGATAAATGCTTACTTTGATTTAACCTGCACCAATTATTATTTATCAATAAAATCAAACAGCGTTTAATTAAAAAATAAATAAGATAGTAGTAACAATTAGCTTCTACTATCTTATTTATTTTTTAAAGCTCTAGTTTTGGTGTTTTTATAAGGCTTACATCCATTGGACCTATGGTTTCCACTTCCTTCCCATCAATAAGGAATTTTACACCATCCACATTAAAACATTCATTTAAACATAATGTATTTACAATTGAATATATTTTTACTTTAACAGCTGCAGAAGAGCCTGTTTGACTATCATCAAAATCCTTGCTTAAATCTACATATGCTATTTTATTCTCTATTTTTATTGAATTAACTTCTGTTTCTTTTGGTATACAACATTTTTCAGTATCTTTTAATGCTGTAATAACATTTTTTAATTCTGAAATATCTACATTTTTCTCTTCAACTACCCATTTTGAAATATTATCATCTGGTACATAAAGTTCTATTAATTTCTCACTTTTATAGCTTTCCTCTACATTGTTAGAATTAACTGCTTTACTTTCTAAGCAACCTACAAGATTAATGCATAGTAATAATATACCTATTAAAAATTTTTTAAACATACTACCTCCTTAATATTATTTTCTATAATTACCACTATTTCCTTTTATGCCATTATTTATTCATTTAATATCAAATTTTAAAAATAACCTAGTAGTATATATTATGCTATTTTCTTTAACAAATGATAAGGAGTAATATTATGACCAATAATGATTTTAGTGTCAAAATATATAATATCGTTACTAGTAGCACCTCCTATAGTATTTTCAATCCTATTTCAACAGTATTAAAAACATTTAATATAAAATTTTTGTAATATTATAATATTGGCTCACAACCTATATTAGTTGCGAGCCATACATGGATTTCTACTTATAATTATTTATTATATCTAATAGTTCCTCTCCAAATTTTTCATATTTCTTTTCTCCCATTCCTCTTATACCAAGAAGCTCTTCCTTATTCTTAGGTAATATATTACTTATTTGAATTAAAGTAGCATCTGAAAATATTATATATGGTTTAATTCCTTCTTTAAGAGCTTTATCCTTTCTCCAATTCCTTAACACATTAAATAAATCTTTATTTAACATTACTTCTTCTTCGCTTTCATTTAGCTTAAATAAAACCTTCATTTCAGATTTTAATATTTTCAATGACTTCTTATTTAGCTTAAGCATAGAATATGTACCTTCTTTTAAATCCACATAACCAAAATCTATCAATGTCTTTATTATATCCTTAATAAATCTGCTACTGTACTCTTTCATTATTCCATAAGTGGTCAATTGATTTAATTTATCATTAACTATCTTAGGTCCTGTCATCCCTCTTAAAACATCTACCAACACAGCAATTCCATATTTTTCTCTGCTTCTATATACACAAGATAATATTTTTTGTGCTTCTATGGTATAATCACGAATTTCTTCATCTTTTAAACAATTGCTACAGCTATTGCAATAATTCCTTGCATTTTTTTCACCAAAATAGTTTAAGATAAAATACCTTAAGCACCCTTTGCTTTCACATAAATTTATCATTTCTTGTAACTTTCTTATCTCTATTTCTTTCCTATTTAAAGACGATGTCGTATATATAAGATATTCTAAAGTACGCACATCACTTCTATTATATAAAAGATAGCAATTGGCATTTTCTCCATCACGTCCGGCTCTTCCTATTTCCTGATAATAACTTTCTATATTCTTTGGCATGGTAAAATGTATAACATACCTTACATTTGATTTATCAATTCCCATACCAAATGCATTAGTAGCTATCATTAAATTGATATTTTCCTTAAGAAATTCTTCTTGATAATATTCTTTTTCTTCATCTTTAAGACCGCCATGATATTTTCCTACTATATAGCCTAAATCTTTTAGGTAATTATAGAGCCCTTCTACTTCTTTTCTTGTTACACAATATATTATTCCTGAGCTATCTTCTTCTCTAATTATATCTTTAACAAATTCTAGCTTATCTTCTTCTATATATAAGTGTATATTTAAATTTTCCCTATCAAAACCACCAATATAAATATAAGGATTGCTAAGCCCTAATAATTCAAGCACATCTTTTCTCACCACCTCTGTAGCTGTAGCAGTAAATGCTGTTATTACTGGTCTTTTATCAAATTCATTAATAAACTGTGCTATTTCTCTATAACTTTTTCTAAAATCATGTCCCCACATTGATACACAATGAGCTTCATCTATAGCTATTTGACTTATATTAAGATTTTTTAATTTTCTTTTAAAAAAATCATTTTCTAATCTTTCAGGTGCTATGTATAATAATTTAACTTTTCCTTCATAACATTTTTTTATTATGTCATTTATATCATTTAAGCTTTGAGTACTATTAATATACTCTGCTACAATACCATTTTCATTTAAACTGTCCACCTGATCCTTCATCAATGATATAAGTGGTGATACTACTATTGTTATTCCTTTAAATATCATTGCAGGTATCTGATAACAAATTGATTTTCCTCCCCCAGTAGGTAATATACAAAAACTATCTCTACCTTTTAATATATTGCTTATTATTTCATACTGTCCTTCTTTAAATGAAGTATATCCATAGTATTTATTTAAAACTTCAAAAATAATATTCATACTTTTAATCACCACCCTTTTACTTATTTACTTTATTTATTAATTTTATCATATTAAATTATAATATAAACTTATACTATAAATAATTTTTATAACTATTTTGTAAAAAAGTGTTGACCATATAAGCTTTTTATATTATACTGACATTGTTCTTGCTGAAGTGGCGGAACAGGCAGACGCACAGGACTTAAAATCCTGCGGTAGCGATACCGTACCGGTTCGATTCCGGTCTTCAGCACCAAAAAGAAGTTCAATTTTGAACTTCTTTTTTTGTTTTATTTAAAAATTTACTATTTAGCCTTTATAACTTTATAAAAGTCCTCATCTAAACAATTACCAACTGCCACCAATACATCGCCTTCCTTTATTATAGAAGATCCTTTAGGAATTATTATTTCACCTTCTCTTTTTATCATAGCTATAAGTATTTCTTCTGGAATATTAGCATCAATTATACTTTTATTTATAAGATTACAGCCCACATCAACTTTTAATTCCATAACCTTTGTATTTTTCTCTTCAACATAATCATTAAATGTCTTTAATACAGGTTTGTTATTATCTAAAAGTTCTAAACGCCTTGCTATTATAGGTATCAAAGTTCCTTGAACTCCAACAGACATCAAAGCAATAAAAAATATAATATGATATATATCATTATTTATATTAACCTCATAATTTAAAGCAAATATGGAAAAAACTATAGATGCTGCACCTCTAAGACCTACCCATGATATAAATAGCTTTTCCCTAGTATTAAACTCAAACCTTCTAAGCACTAAAAAAACTGATATTGGCCTTGCTATAAAAATTATAACAAGAGAAATCACCACTGACTTTCCTATTACTTTAGGTAGTTCTATGGGACTTGATAAAAGTCCTAAAATAAAAAATAATATTATTTGCATAATCCAAGATACACCATCTAAAAAGTGTACCAAAGTCTTCTTATGAGGTATCTTACTATTACCAATAATTATTCCACTGATGTAAACACTTAAATATCCATTCCCTCCCATCCATTCACTCAATGAATATGAAATTATAGCTATAGCTATGATAAAAATAATGTAAAAGCTTTCTATTTCAAAATTTGCATGCCTAATTAAATATATAGAAGCTATTGCTATCACAGCTCCTACAATAATTCCAAAAACTATCTGACTTACTATCATTGGTATAAGCTGCATTACTGTACCGTTCCCCATTATAGTAAGAATAATCAAAGTTAACATATAAGCTACTGGATCATTACTACCACTTTCTACTTCCAAAAGCGATGCTAAAGAACCTTCCAAATTTAATTTTTGTGATCTAAGTATAGTAAAAACTGATGCTGCATCGGTGGAACTCACCACTGCACCTATAAGTAAAGATTCTAATAAAGATATTTTAAATATTAAATATACAAACAATCCTGTAATAAAAAAAGTTATGATAGTTCCTAAAGTAGACATTAAAATAGAAGGTACTGCCTTTGGTCTAGCCATACTCCAATTAGTTCCAAAACCACCATAAAACATTATAAAAACTAAAGCTATTGATGCAATTTCTCCAGTTAGTTGAAAGTCACTAAAGTCAATTCCTATTATTCCAAATATCATGCCTAAAAATATAAAAATCAAAAGAAGAGGCACTCCAAACTTGTATAAAACCTTACTAGAAGTAATACATATAAGAAGTATCAAACCACAACATAACATTAGTTGTACCATATGTTCCTCCATTGTTATTGCTATTTATTCATTATATTATCTATTGACTCTTTAATTGCAAAAATTAAATTATTTTTGATAAAGATGAGATTTTCAATACTCTTAAGTACCATAACCTTATTTAAATTAAAAAAAGAAACTCCCTATAATTACTTATTGGAAGCTTCTTTTATTAATTCTAAATATATTTTTCTATTTCATTAACAGTCTTTTCTAGAGACATAAAAATTTCTTTAACTTCTTCTAACTTTTCTGAATTTTTATTAGATATTGAAGCAGTATACTCTGAATTATCCATAGTTTCTTTTGATAATATAGAAATATTTGAAATACTATCACATACTTTTTCACTATTATTTAATACCAATCTCATCATATTGGTTACTACATTTATTTCACCTTTAACAGTATTCATATTATCTTGAATTTTGTTAAATGCATCATTTGTGTCATAAACCAACTCTTGTTGTTTTATACTTTCTTTTAATAAATTTTCAACTTGCATAACTGATACCTGAGTTTCATTCTTTAATTCTGCTAAGATACGCTCTATATTTTCTGCATTAGTCTTACTTTCTTCTGCTAATTTCTTAATTTCTGTTGCTACAACTGAAAACCCTTTTCCTACTTCTCCTACTCTAGCAGCTTCTATTGATGCATTTAAAGATAAAAGATTGGTTTGCTCTGCTATACTAGATATAATTTCTGTTATATTTGCTATATTAGAAAATTTATTTTCTAAATTTTTCATAGATTCATTTACTAAATTGTTTTTCTCATTAACAAATTTACTTGTTTCTAGTAATGTTTTAACCTTTTGTATTCCTGTATTAATAGCATTATCTGCATCCGTTGAATAATCTTCTACATTTTCACTTGCTTTAGTTGCATCTTCAATTTTATTTTTAATATCTTCTATTAAAGAACTTTCCTCTTCTATTTCCAATACAGTTTTTGATGAACTTGATTTTATTTCTAAAAATGATTTATTTAATTCTACATTGCTATTATTAAAATCATTCATAATTTCATTTAGTGATATAAAATTTTCTGATAATATTTCAACTATTTTTTTCATATCATCTATTAATTGTTGTTGTTGTAAATTTTTATTACTTATTTCCTCTAATATTTTTGCTGTAATTTCCTCAGAAGTTTTTAAACTGCTTGTTACAAATAAACTTACAGGTATAAATCCAATAACACTTGCAATTACTATAATAGACTCACTGGTATTTCCTTGCGAAATTAACATATATACATATATTGCTATTGTAATAGAACACCATGTACACATAAATCTTATTAATTTTACATTTTTACATAAAATTATAGAGATTATATAAACAAATGCAATTACATATGTTACTACAGTTTTGGTTGTTAATAATGTTATTGAGTATATAATACAATATATAATTGAATATATCCACGGAATAGTTTTACTCAATTTATTTCTCTTATATTCTATAATAGCTACTAAATTTGTTATTATTATACTCCCAGTAATTAATAATAAAAATTCTTTACTTCTATCTCCAACTGCATACTGGCTTAATGAACCACCAATATATAAAGCACCTAAAAATAAAAATATCCC
This sequence comes from Clostridium sp. CAG:265, assembly GCF_000436575.1. NCBI lineage: Bacteria > Bacillati > Bacillota > Clostridia > Eubacteriales > Clostridiaceae > Clostridium > Clostridium sp. CAG:265. The sequence goes on along the minus strand of NZ_FR886577.1, from coordinate 476 downwards.
TATAATAATTCTATTAATTTTTTTATTCATAGAATTATTTCCTCCTTTATACTATATTAATAATTAAAATCTCTTCTAAAATATTTATCGAAAACTATCTTTTTTTCTTTATTATAAATTACAAAAAGATAGTTTTGCTAATTTATATAATCAGCAAAACTATCTTTACTTAATCAATTTATAAATGATTTTATTTATTTTTTCCTCTTCTTTTTGAATGTTAATAATCCACCTAAAGTTAAAATAGTAGATCCAAGTCCTATTATTCCAAGAGAATTAACTCCTCCTGTTTTAGGTATTGATTTATCATCTTCCTTATTATTTTTTTCTGAAGATTCTACACTAACTGGTATTTCTTTTTTATCTGATGTATCAGGCTTCTCTTCTGGAGTTTCAGGTTTTACTTCTGGAGTTTCAGGTTTTACTTCAGGAGTTTCAGGTTTTACTTCAGGTTTTACTTCTGGAACTTCAGGTTC
>NZ_FR886576.1:0-11475 GCF_000436575.1 Clostridium sp. CAG:265 | reverse complement strand
CTGTTCAATTTTCAAAGACCATTTTATCTTGCCGCCCTCAAGCGACTTCCTTATCTTATCACTGTATTTCTTTTATGTCAATAAGTTTTTTAAATTATTTTTTAAGAAACTTTCTTAACATATTTTTAATACTGTCTTGCCGTTTTCGACTGCCCCTTAGGACAAGACTTATCTTATCATCATATCTTAACTTTTATCTACAATTTTCTCCATTTTATATAAACTAAACCTCGCATACTCATTTTTTCTTAATATTACTCTTTAATTCTATTATTGATACGCCTGGCACAATTAACAAAAAAAATTAAATAAATACATTGTATTTATCGTAATATATACGAACTATTTTCTTAAATTATAAAATATAATTCATTCTTGTAATGCTAATTAACTAAGAAAAAAGGCTATTATCCTCCAGAATAAATAGCCTTTTTTCTTTTAAAATTGTTTCTTTTTAGGTATTACTACTGGATTACTATCTAATCCTTTTACCTCTTCACCATCTCTTATAACTGTTCCCTTATCAGTAATAACGTATTTCATAGATACATTTTCGCCTATTACGCTATTTTGTAAGATAACACAATTTTCTAATACACTATCCTTACCAATGTATACCTTTCTACCTATTATACAATTTCTTACTGTTCCTTCTATATAAGATCCATTAGCTATTATTGAATTAACAACATTACTACATTCTGTATATTGAGTTGCACATTCATCTTTTGGCTTAGTGTATATTGGTGATTTACTATAAAATAATTCTTTATTAACTTTTTCATTTAAGAAATCAGAATTAGCATCAAAATAAGCCTTAATTGAGTTTATACATGCTAAATATCCTGTAAATTCAAATGCTCCAACATTTAATGAATCTATATTAGCGTTTATATAATCTTTAACTTTTCTATGCATTCCACTTTTTATAGATTTATATACTATATCTATAAATAGATCCGTTTTCATGATGTACATTTCCATACTGATATTAGTAACACTCTTTAATCCTATATTTTCACCAACACCTATTACTCTTAAATCATCATTTAAATTTAACACTTGACAGTCAACAAACTTATCCTCTGAATGTTGCTTTATATTTTTATATACTACAGTTACATCATTGCCGCTTTCCTTATGATACTTCATTAAATCATTATAATCTATATTACATACCATATATGATGGAGAAAGTAATACATATTCTCTCTTACTCTTTTCAAAAAAATCTATATTATCTAAAAAATTGTGCACATCATCATATTGAGGATTAAAATCCCCAAAGTTAAATATTCTTAATCCATCTTTCTTTCTATTTAAATCCCATGGTCTACCATTAGTTAAATGATCTACTAATGATCTTGACTTATTTTTAGTGAATATTCCTATATTCTCTATTCCTGAATTAGTCATATTAGATAAAATAAAATCTATAACTCTATATCTACCTGCTATAGGCAAAGCACCTAATAATCTATGCGCTGTTAACTCGATTATTTTTTCTTCATTTTCATCTAAATTAATTATTCCTAAACAATCCTTCATCTTTTCATCCCCTTACCATATTAAGCTTCTAATGCTTCTAAGACAGTCCCACTTTTAACTTCTTCTTTTGATGCAATAACAGCTATGCTATTTCCATTACCAACTTTACAATCTCTTCTTACTATAGATTCTGATCCAATGATAGCCTTTTCTATAGTTACATTTTCACCTATCTTGGCACCTGTCATTATAACTGAATCTCTTATAACACTATTCTTTCCTATGGTTACACCTTCAAATAATACTGAATTTTCAACAGTTCCATGAACAGTACATCCTTCAACTACTAGTGAATTTCTTACTTTAGCTGTTGGCCCAATATATTGTGCAGGTCTTACAGGACTTACAGAATATATCTTCCAATCATCATCATATAAAGTTAAACCTGTTTCTCTCTTTAATAAGTCCATATTTGCTTCCCAAAGACTGCTGATAGTTCCAACATCCTTCCAGTATCCTTTAAATGGATATGCAAATAATCTTCTACCTTCATTAAGCATCTTAGGAATTATATTCTTTCCAAAGTCATTGCTTGATTCTTTATCTTTTTCATCATCTTTTAAAGCTTGTCTTAAAAGTTTCCAGTTGAAGATATAAACCCCCATTGAAGCCATATTGCTCTTAGGATTTTTAGGCTTTTCTTCAAATTCATATATTGATAAATCATCCTTAGTATTCATTATTCCAAATCTGCCTGCCTCTTCCATAGGAACTTCTATAACTGCTATAGTTGCTTCTGCATTCTTTTCCTTATGGAAATCTAACATCTTATCATAGTCCATTTTATATATATGGTCTCCTGATAATATAAGAACATAGTCTGGATCTTGGCTATCAATAAATTCAATATTTTGATATATTGCATTTGCTGTACCCTTATACCAATTTCCACCCTTTTCTTCTTGATATGGAGGTAATATTCTTACTCCACCATCTTTTCTATCTAAATCCCATGGGCTTCCTATACCTATATGCGCATTTAATTCTAATGGCTTATATTGTGTTAATACACCTACTGAATAAATTCCTGAATTTGAGCAGTTACTCAATGGAAAATCTATTATTCTATACTTTCCTCCATATGGTACTGCTGGCTTAGCTAACTTTTTAGTTAAAACACCTAATCTTGATCCTTGTCCTCCTGCTAAAATCATAGCAACAATTTCTTTCTTACTCACCCTTTTACACATCTCCTCTATATACCCTTCATTAATAATCAATATCTAGCTTAATCATTAATTTGTGCTTTTTAATACTTAACACTTTTATTATTTTGTAAATTATCTATATAAACAAATGAATTTTCTAACTTTTAATTGTATTATTTCAATTTTTTTACATTAAATATTGAAATAAAAATAGCACTTTAAGAAATTTGAAAGTGCTATTTTTAAAATCATTGAACTTTCAATATTTTGCATTGATTGCCTTTTAGTATAACATTTAAAGTTCCCTTAATACTTTCATAAGTTTCCTTATCATCTATTAAATTTTTAACATTTCCATTAATATTATTTAATATATATTTTTCTTCTTTATCTGAAGAATTAATAATAACTATTATTACTCCCTCTTCATTGGATCTTTGGAAGCACAAAACATTTCCAAAGCTATTTCTAAACTTTATATTACCATTCTTTAATATATTTTCATTAGCTCTTAACCTACAAAGATTCTTATAGATATTAATTACTTCTATATTTTCTTTTCCCCATGGATAAGGCTTTCTATTATCAGGATCTTTTCCACCTTTTAACCCAGCTTCATCACCGTAATAAATAAGTGGTACTCCAGGAAGAGTCATTTGTAATAGAACTGCTATTTTTAAGTGCTCTATTTTTCCATCAAGTATGGTAAGTATCCTTTCTGTATCATGTGTTCCTAACATATTCATAGTAGAAAAAAAATTTTCTCTAGGATAATTTTCTAATAAAGATTTATATCTCTTAATAAAATACTCTGATGATATCTGTTTTTTGCTATATTCTATTATGAGCTGCCTTAATGGATAATTAGTGATAGAATCTAACTCATAACCAAATAAGTATTCTCTTTTCTTAGAATAGCTTATCTTGTTAGATGCATCTTCCCAAACCTCACCAATTAAAACAGTATCAGATTTTTCCTCCCTGATAGACTGTTTAAGTAATTTAATAAATTCATCTGGCAATTCATCTGCTACATCTAACCTCCATCCACTAGCCCCTGCTCTAATCCATCTTTTAACGATAGAATTTTTACTAGAGATAATATACTCCAGATATGAAGGATTTAGTTCATCCACATTAGGCATATTACCAAATCCCCACCAGCAATCATAAAGATTAGGATAATCCGAAAATCTATACCATCTATAATAAGGAGATTTTAGTGACTGATAAGCTCCTATTTCTTTATAATTATTGTACATATTAAAATACCTGCTGTCAGAGCCAGTATGGCTGAATACTCCATCTAAGATTATCTTAATTCCCAAGGCTTCTGCTTCAGAGCATAATTCTTCAAACTCTTCGTTAGTTCCAAACATAGGATCTATCTTTTCATAATCACTAGTATCGTATTTATGACAGCTTGGAGATTCAAATATAGGATTAAAATAGATTATACTTACTCCTAGACTTTTTAAATACTTAAGTTTTTTTCTAACTCCTAAAAGATTTCCTCCATAAAAATCCCATCTTGTAACTCCACCATCACTATTTCTTATATACATAGGTGTATCTGTCCAATTTCCGTATATAAACGAATTCTTTTTAGGATTTAACACTTTACCAAACTTATTTCCATTAAAAAAGCGGTCAACAAATATCTGATATATTATTCCTTCCTTATACCATTTAGGAACTTCTGACTGATGATATACTGTTATTTGATAGCACTTAGGGTAATTGTCATAAATTTGTCCAACTCCCCCTAAATTTTCTATATTATTTCCATAAAGAAAGACTCTGCCTTCACATTCTATTCGAAAATAATAGAAAATCGTCCCTAACATATCAGTTGTATCAAGCTTTAGCTCATAACAATACTTTTCTATGATTCCATCTTCTTTGCATTCTGTCATTTGCATTTCTACTTGATTATTAAAAAAATTAATAAAAACTATATGTGGATTGCATTTTTTATTTGTTTCTAACTTTAATGTTACAGTTTCTCCTACATTTACTGCTCCAAAAGGATTCCTATAATTAGTATCGTGAGAATTATGAACTATTTTTATATCATTCAATAATATACCCCCTAAAGGTTCCTATATAGTACTCCAGACCCCCATATTCCTGTTGCGTATTCTTTTATAGTCCTATCAGATGAAAACACTCCTGAATGGGCAATATTTACTCCACACATCTTTTGCCATTCATATGGATCTCTATATATTTTATCAATTCTATCTTGAGCATCTATATATGCTGCAAAATCCTTAAGAACAAAGAATTCATCATTATAGCTTAATAAATTTTCATATATTACTTTAAACCTATCTTTATCACTACAATACTTTCCATTGATTAAATCATCTGTTACCCTTTTTACTCTTGGATCATGATTGCAGACATCCCAAGCAGAATATCCACCATTCTCATAGTAATCAAGTACTTGCTCAGCAGTTAAGCCAAATATTATAATATTTTCTTCTCCAACTTCATCCTTAATTTCTATATTTGCTCCATCAAGAGTAGCTATAGTAATTGCACCATTCATCATAAATTTCATATTAGATGTTCCTGATGCTTCTTTAGTTGTAGTTGAAATCTGCTCACTTACATCTGCTGCTGGAATTATTCGCTCTGCTAAAGATACGCTGTAATTATCTAGCATAATCACTTTTATTTTTTCATTTACTCTTGAATCATTATTTATCTTTTCAGAAATATTGCATATAAGCTCAATGATATTTTTAGCTAAATAATATCCTGGAGCTGCCTTTCCTGCAAAAATAAATGTCCTTGGTACTATATCCAAATTAGGATTATCCAATAATTGATTATAAAGATGCATTATTCTAAGACAATTCATTGTCTGTCTTTTATATGCATGTATTCTCTTTACTTGAACATCAAAAATTGAATTTGGATCCACTATTATTCCTTTATTTTTATAAATTATTTTTGCTAATTTATCCTTATTGTCTTTCTTTATTTCCTTTAAGCTATCTAATACTGCTTTGTTATCTAAGTGATTCTTAAAATTCTCCAAATCAGTAGGATGCTTTACAAAACTATCACCTATAGTATCTTTTAATAACTCTGTTAATTTTGGATTACTCTTTAAAAGCCATCTTCTATGGGTTATCCCATTAGTCTTATTATTAAATTTAGCTGGATACATATAATAAAAATCTTGCATTTCCCTCTTCTTCAATATTTCAGTATGAAGTTTGGCAACACCATTAACACTATGGCTTCCTACTATAGCTAGATTAGCCATTCTGACATATCCATCTCCTATAATAGACATTCTAGCTATCTTTTCATTTTGTCCTGGATATTTATTATTTAGCTCTATAGTAAACCTTCTATTTATTTCTTCTACTATCATATAAATTCTTGGTAATAAACTTTTAAACATATCTATTGGCCATTTTTCTAATGCTTCGGCCAAAATGGTGTGATTAGTATAAGAAATAGTATTTTGAGTTATCCTCCATGCCGTATTCCAATCCATTCCTTCTTCATCTACTAGTAGTCTCATAAGCTCTGGTATAGCTAATGTAGGATGAGTATCATTAATATGAATAGCTATTTTTTCATCTAATTCATATATATCCCCACCTATGCGCTTAAATCTTCTTATTATACTTTGTAATCCTGCACATACAAAAAAGTATTGTTGCTTTAACCTAAGCATTTTTCCTTCATAAAAAGAGTCTTCTGGATATAAAACCAAGGATATTGCTTCAACAGAATTTTTATATGAAATTGCTTTTAAAAACTCTCCTCTACTAAAAGAAGAATAATCAAACTCATTTGATACTGGTTCTGCACTCCATAATCTTAATGTATTTACCACATCATTTTGAAATCCAACAATAGGTGTATCATATGGAACAGCTAATACTGGTTCATAATTCACATGAGTAAATGTCATCTTACCTGCCAATTCCTCAACTTTTACCGTTCCACCAAACTTAACTATTTCTGACTTATCTGCTTTTTTTCTTTCCCATACATTGCCTTCCCTAAGCCAGTTATCTGATACCTCTACTTGTTTTCCATCAACTATTTTCTGTTCAAAAAATCCATACTTATATCTGATTCCACATCCATTACCTGGTATATTTAAAGACGCCATTGAATCTAGGAAACATGCTGCAAGTCTACCTAAACCACCATTTCCTAGACCTTGATCCTGCTCTAAATTTACTATCTGATTTAAATCTATATTTAATTCTTCTAATGCTTCCTTACATATATCATGTATTCCTAAATTTAACAAATAATCTTCTAATAATTTTCCTAAAAGAAATTCCATAGAAAAATAATAAACCTGCTTTAATTCTTCTTCCCTATATTCCTTATTTGTTTCAATCCACATGTTTGTTACATAATCTCTTACCAAACTTCCTAAAGCCTCATATTTTTGTTGATTTGTACCTTCTTTTAATTCTTTTCCATGTAATTGAACAAACTTATTTTCATAATCACGTTTAAAAGAGTTTTTATCAATTGATAGCATGTACTACCTCCTAATAGCTTGCTATAATTAAGGTCTATTTTTTACTCCTTCATACAACCAGGCATATTCTCTAGCTGCCTTATCCCAACTATTATCAGAATCCATCGCTTGTTCAACAATGTGTCTCCAAACTCCTTTATTTCTAAATAATTCTAGAGCATATTCTGTTACATACATTAAATCATTTGAACTATAGTTTCTAAATCCAAATCCATTACCTACGCCATTATATTGGTTATATGGAAATACAGTATCTCTTAATCCCCCTGTTTCTCTTACAATTGGAACTGTACCATATCTTAATGCTATAAGCTGACCTAATCCACAAGGCTCAAATAATGATGGCATCATAAACATATCAGCTGAAGCATATATCTTATGTGCTAATCCATCATCAAATCTTATATTAGCTGATACTTTATCAGGATATCTGTATTGAAGATTTCTAAATGTTTCTTCATATAGATAATCCCCTGTACCTAAAATTACAAATTGAATATCTTTTTGTAGCAGTCTGTCTATTATATTAATTATAAGGTCACACCCTTTTTGGTGTGTTAATCTTGATACTAACCCAATCATAGGTACATCTGCTCTTTGAGGTAACCCTAACTGTTGCTGTAACATAAGCTTATTTTCAAGCTTGTTATCTAAGCATCTTTTATTATAATTTCTATAAATATGACAATCTGTACTTGGATTATACTCTGCATAATCAATACCATTTACTATACCCTTTAAATAACAACTACGACTTCTTAATAAATTATCAAGTCTTTCACCATACTCACTACTCTTTATTTCCTCTGCATAACTTCTACTAACTGTTGTAATTTGATCACAGTAATTAATTCCACCTTTAATAAAACTTACACCTTTATCAAGTTTCAAACTTCCATTATAATATGGCTCTAAATCATATCCAAATAGTTCTGGCAATATCTCTGGCGAATAAGTACCTTGGAAAAATAAATTATGAATTGAGAATATAGTCTTTATATTTGAGTAGAATGGATCCCTGATATACTCAAACTTATGAAGTACAGGAATCATACCAGTTTGCCAATCATTACAATTAATAATATCTGGTTGCCAATTAATTTCCTTTATAAACTTCATTACTGCTCTATCAAAAAAAGCAAATCTTTCAGCATCGTCATAAAATCCATATAATCCATCTCTGCAGAAATAATATTCATTATCTAAAAAATAGTAAGTGACACCATTATATTCACATTGGCTTACACCACAATATTGATTTCTCCAACCAACTTCAACAGTAAACCATTTTATGAATTGCAACTTTTGTTGAAATTCATATTTCATATTTTTATACTTTGGTAACACTACTTTCACATCTAAACCAAGTCTTTTTAAAGCTGGTGGTAATGCACCCATTACATCCCCTAATCCCCCTGTTTTAATAAAAGGACTAGATTCAGAAGCAACAAATAAAACCTTCATTTACCTACACTCCTTACTACCATCACTAATATTATTTACTTTTAAAACAATAGCAGCCATTGGTGGAATCTTTATATTTATAGAATATGGTTGATCATTATAAGGAATTTCTTCCGCTATTAAAGGTTGATCCATATTAACGTCTAACTCTTTTATAGTCTCTTCTGCTTCTAATTTTTCTTCTACTTCCTTACTAGTATCTGTATCCTTATTTAATTCTCTATCTATTTCTAAATTACAATCTTCAATTTCTTCATCTATTTGATTATCATTTTCTGTAGCTGCAATTTCTTTTAAAACAACTGGTCTTTGTGTATGAATAAAACCAGAACCTCCAAAATCGATGCTGTCAGTATCAAATATTACTTCATATTCACCTAAGTAAGGCACACCAATACGATGGCTATAGTATACTAATGGAGTATAATTACAAATAAATATCAAAGTTTCCTTCTTGTTATCTGTTTTTCTCACGAATGTAAAAATACTTTCATCTGCATTTCTAGCATCTATCCATTGATACCCCTTTGGATTGAAATCATACTTCCATAATGCTGGATGATCTTTATAAAATTGATTAATTGTTTTTACATAATTTTGAATTTTACTATGTGTCTCATATTTATCAACTAAATCCCACTCTAACCCTTCATAAAATCTCCATTCAATAAATTCTGCTAATTCAGTACCCATGAACATTAATTTTTTACCTGGGTGACCTATCATATGTGCTATATATAATCTTAATTGAGCAAATTTATTCCAATAATCTCCCCACATTTTATTTAGGAAAGATCCTTTTCCATGAACAACTTCATCATGTGATATTGATAATATAAAATGTTCAGAGTAATTATAATCCATAGAAAAAGTCATTTTACCATGATGATACTTTCTATACAGTGGATCTTCTTTCATATATTCCAATGTATCATTCATCCATCCCATGTTCCATTTAAAGTCAAAACCTAATCCATCATATTGAATAGGTTGTGATATTTTAGGCCACGCTGTAGATTCTTCAGCAATCATCATTACTGTAGGAAATTCTTTTTTCACAGCACTATTAAGTTCTTTTAAGAATTCAATAGCTTCTAAATTACCATTTCCACCATATTTATTAGGAATCCATTCTCCACCTTGTCTACCATAATCTAAATAAAGAATATTTGATACTGCATCTACTCTCAATCCATCTATATGATATTCATGCAACCAATATACTGCATTTGATATAAGAAAACTTTTTACTTCAGGTTTACCTAAATCGAAATTATATGTTCCCCAGCCTGCATTATTAGCTTTCCACTCATCTTTATATTCATAAGTTGGGGTTCCATCAAATTTGTATAATCCATGAATATCTTTACAAAAATGTCCTGGAACCCAATCTAATATTACTCCTATATTTTCTTTGTGTAAGCAATCTATTAAATACTTAAAATCATCAACATTTCCATATCTACTTGTTACTGAATAATAGCCTGTAGTTTGATATCCCCATGAAGCATCTAAAGGATGTTCCATTATAGGCATCAATTCTATATGTGTATATCCCATTTCACTAAGATACTTAGGTAATTCCCCTGCTAGCTCTCTATAAGTTTTAAACTCTTCTCCATCTCTTTTCCATGAACCTAAATGTACTTCATATATATTAATTGGAGCATCGTACATTTTAAATTTCTTTCTCTTAGTCATCCAACTTCTATCATTCCATTTATATTGTGTCTTACTAGAAATAATAGATGCTGTAGCTGGCCTTACTTCTGAAGTAACTGCATATGGATCTGCTTTAAATACTTTATTTCCAGCTTTATCTTCAATTACATACTTATATTTAGTACCTGGCTCTACACCTTCAATAAAAATACTCCATATTCCTCTTTCTGTTATTTTTTCCATTTTATATTCATCTTCTATTGCAAAATTACAAAAATCTCCTGAAACATAAACATTTATTGCATTTGGAGCCCATGTTGTAAATCTAATTCCCTTTTTTCTTTTCTCAGTTACCTGATGCGAACCCATAAATGCATAACTTGTATAATTTTTTCCTTCATGAAATAAATATGTGTTTAAATCAGTTATTTGAGATTTATAACTCTTTTTTTTACTTAAATTATTCTTCACAGAATTTACGCTCTTTTGAATATCATCAAAGTTCTCCTCAACTTCTGCTTTTAGTTTCGTAGCTTCTTGTCTCATGTAATCCCCCCTTTTATAAATGTGTAACTTCAATATATATATTTGTAATTTATGTAAATAATTGTATCATTCATACTCCCTTTCATTCAATATATTTTAACCGACATTAATCTATATATTAATGCAAGTTATACAATTGCATGTTTATTCTCATTTTCAATATTATTAGAATTATGTCGCTTATTGATTGTTTTTTTTCTTTATTGTAATAAAAAAATATTATTTGTTGAAATCTTTACAATTTAACAAATAATACTTCAAATTTATTAGATATTTATTAAAAAAATTTTTATAAACTTATCCACTTTTTATTTTAACTTATCAACAAAAGAAGATATTTTTTCTATTTTTTTGTTGATTATTTTAATACTCAGAAGTTGAATTTTAAGTATTTCTTTACACACTAGTAAACTTTAAATAATAATATAGCTTTAATATTCCATTTTTATTATTTTAACATCTATTTTCAATTATAAATTATCACTTTCTTTTTTTGTAAGCAAAAAAGACTTAAAGCAAATGCTTTAAGTCTTACTAACCTGGCAACGTTCTACTCTCCCACACAGTCCCCCGTGCAGT
>NZ_FR886575.1:0-29752 GCF_000436575.1 Clostridium sp. CAG:265 | reverse complement strand
TTAACTATATTCTGTTCAATTTTCAAAGACCATTTTATCTTGCCGCCCTTAAGCGACTTCTATAGCTTATCATCTCATCTTGTTACTGTCAATACTTTTTTCAAAAGTTTTTTTGTAACATTTCATTACTTGATGAAGATGTTTGTCGTTTCAGCAACTTTACTGTTGTTTGTTGTCCTGTCGACGTGTTTTAGTTTAACATTTATATTCTATTTAAAACCAATTAAATACTGATATTTATTAAAATTATTATTAAAATACTTTATTTTTCTTTATTAATCTAATAAAATCACATTGTGATACACAAGGCTACGAGTACTACTATTTTATATCTATTCTTCCCTTTTAACCCCCATTTTATCCAAGTAAATTAAACAAAGGCTACCAAATTTCTTGGCAGCCTTTTTATTATTCTTCTTAATCTTCTTCACTTTCTATTTGTGATTCTGCTTCTTCAACTAATCTATCTAAGCTAGTATCTTCATTTAATTCTAAATGTTCATTTTCTAGATTATCTGTTAATGATAACTGTTGATCTTTTTCTTGCATTTCACTTGCTGATATTTTAGCTATAGCTGCAATTCTCTCTTCATCAGAAGTTCTCATTAATCTAACTCCCATTGTAGCTCTACTAGTTACAGATACATCTGATACATTAATTCTTATAGCTACACCACTTGTATTTATAAGCATTAATTCATCTTCAGCCTTACATACTGTTGCCCCAACAACCTTACCAGTTTTTTCACTTATTTTGTATGTTATTAAACCAACTCCACCTCTATTTTGTCTCTTATATTCAACTAAAGGAGTTCTCTTCCCAAATCCATTTTCACTTATTACTAATAAATCTTCATCATCAACTGCTATATCCATGCAGACAGCAATATCATCTTCTCTTAAGTTCATCGATTTAACACCAGCAGCAGTTCTACCCATTGCTCTTACATCTTGTTCATTAAACTTAATGGCATTACCATGTTCAGATACTATAACTATATCAGCATCTCCTCTAGTAACTTTTACCTTAAGAAGTTCATCACCTTCTCTTAAGCTTATAGCTATAAGTCCGTTCTTTCTTAAGTTCTTGAATTCTGATAAGTGAGTTTTCTTAACAAGACCTTTCTTAGTTGCCATGAATAAATATCCTTCTCTTATTTCATCAGCAATAGTAAGTACAGTTTCAATTCTTTCATCTTGTTCTATTGGTATAAGGTTGATTATATTAGTTCCCTTAGCAGTTCTTCCTGCATCTGGAATCTCATATGCTCTCTTCTTGTATACTCTTCCTTTGTTTGTAAAGAATAATACATCTGAATGAGTTGAAGTTATTAAAACATTTTCTACAAAATCATCTTCCTTTGTAGTCATTGCTTGAATACCTCTTCCCCCTCTTCTTTGAGCTGAATATGTATCAGCAGAAATTCTCTTAATATATCCTGAATTAGTTAATGTGATAACAACATCTTCTTCTTGAATTAAATCTTCTATATCTATTTCATTAACTACTTTTTGAATTTCAGTTCTTCTTTCATCGTTGTACTTGCTCTTTATCTCTATAAGCTCTTCTTTGATTACTCCTAGAAGCTTCATTTCATCAGCTAATATACTATTTAAATATTCAATGTATTGCATAATTTCGTTAAGTTCTTCTTCTATCTTATCTCTTTCAAGAGCTGTTAATCTTCTTAACCTCATCTCTAAGATTGCTTGTGCTTGCTTATCACTTAATTGAAATCTTTCCATTAATGTGCTTTTTGCAATATCACTATTTTTAGAACTTCTAATAATATTGATTACATCATCAATGTTATCAAGTGCTATTTTTAAACCTTCTAAGATATGTGCTCTCGCTTCTGCTTTATTTAGTTCAAATATAGTTCTTCTAGTAACCACTTCTTTTTGGAATGCTATATAATGAGTTAATACTTCCTTAAGATTTAATACTTTCGGCTCATTATCTACTAATGCTAACATGATAACTCCAAATGTATCTTGCATCTTTGTATGCTTAAATAATAAATTTAAAATTACATTAGGATTAGCATCTCTCTTAAGCTCTATTACTATTCTCATACCTTCTCTATCAGATTCATCCCTTAAATCTGATATTCCAGTAATCTTCTTATCCTTCACTAAATCTGCAATATTCTCTATAAGCTTAGCTTTATTAACTTGATATGGAATTTCAGTAACTACTATTCTGTTTCTTCCATTTTCCTCTTCAATTTCAGCTTTTGCTCTAACAACAATCTTTCCTTTTCCTGTTTCATAAGCTGCTCTTATACCAGCTTTCCCCATAACTATTGCACCAGTTGGAAAATCAGGTCCCTTTATTGCTGTCATAAGTTCTAAAACAGTAGTTTCTGGATTATCTATAAGCATTATTGTTCCATCGATAATTTCTCCCAGGTTATGTGGAGGTATATTAGTTGCCATACCTACTGCTATACCTGATGAACCATTTACTAAAAGGTTTGGATATCTTGAAGGTAATACTACTGGTTCTTTTTCTTCTCCATCAAAGTTTGGCATAAAATCAACAGTTTCTTTTCTAATGTCTCTTAGCATTTCCACTGCTATCTTATTCATCTTTGCTTCTGTATATCTCATTGCTGCTGCACTATCTCCGTCTACAGAACCAAAGTTTCCATGTCCATCAACTAACATATATCTTAAAGAAAAATCTTGCGCCATTCTTACTAATGCATCATAAACTGAGGAATCACCATGTGGGTGATACTTACCTAAAACTTCCCCAACTATTCTGGCACATTTTCTGTATCCCTTTTGAGGCTCTAATCCTAATTCTTGCATTGAGTAAAGTATTCTTCTATGAACTGGCTTAAGACCATCTCTTACATCAGGAAGTGCTCTACCAACTATAACACTCATAGCGTAGTCGATATAACATTTTTTCATCTCGTTATTTATATCAACATGGATATATTTTCCCTCATTTAAATTCATGTACTTCACCTCGTATTAGTACTAAATATCTAAGTTACTAACTTTCTTAGCATTTTTTTGTATAAACTCTCTTCTTGGTTCAACTTTATCTCCCATTAAGATAGTGAATATTTCATCAGCTGCAATAGCATCTTCCACTGTAGCTTTTAAAAGTATTCTTTCTTCTGGATTCATTGTAGTATCCCATAATTGGTTTGCATTCATTTCACCAAGACCTTTGTATCTTTGTATATCAACTGAACTATCTTTACCGCCCATTTCATTAAGAGCACTTTCTAACTCTTCATCAGTATATGCATAAATTTCTTTTTTACCTTTGCTTACCTTGTAAAGTGGTGGCTGAGCTATAAATACATGTCCTTCATCAATAAGTGGTCTCATATATCTATAGAAGAACGTTAATAATAATGTTCTAATATGTGCACCATCCACATCGGCATCAGTCATGATTATGACTCTGTTATATCTAAGCTTTGATACATCAAAATCCTTTCCAATACCAGCACCAAAAGCTGTAACCATTGATCTTATTGAATCTGCATTTAATATTCTATCTAATCTTTGTTTTTCAACATTTAATATCTTTCCTCTCAGTGGAAGTATAGCTTGGAATTTTCTATTTCTACCTTGCTTTGCTGAACCACCAGCTGAATCTCCTTCGACTATATAGATTTCACATTCCATTGGATCTTTAGAAGAACAATCAGCTAATTTACCTGGTAATGTTGATCTTTCAAGTACAGATTTTCTTGTAAGCTCTCTAGCTTTTCTCGCTGCATCTCTAGCTCTTGCTGCCATTAATGCTTTATCTATTATTATTTTTCCTACCGCTGGATTTTCTTCTAAGAATGTACCTACTCCATCAGCAACGATTGAATCAACTACTCCTCTTACTTCAGAGTTTCCAAGCTTAGTCTTTGTTTGTCCTTCAAATTGTGGTTCAGATATCTTCACTGAAACTACTGCTGTAAGACCCTCTCTTACATCATCTCCTGAAAGATTCTTATCGCTTTCTTTTATATGGCCGAACTTTTTAGCATAATCATTGATAACTCTTGTTATTGCTGTCTTAAAACCAACTAAATGAGTTCCACCTTCTATTGTATCTATGTTATTAGCAAATGAATAAAGATTTTCTGTATATCCATCATTGTATTGTAATGATACTTCAGCGATGATTCCATCCTTTTCTCCCTCAACATATATTGGTTCTGGATGTAATACATCTTTATTTCTATTTAGATAATTTACGAATTCCTTTATACCACCTTCATAGTAGTAAGTTTCACCCTTTTCTTGACCTTCTCTCTTATCAGATAAGGTGATACGAATTCCTTTATTAAGAAAAGCAAGTTCTCTTAATCTGCTTTGTAATATTTCAAACTCAAATTCTGTTGTCTCAAATATCTCATGATCAGGTTTAAACCAAGTCTTGGTACCATGACCATCACTTTCACCTATTTGAGTAACATCACCTAAGATATTTCCTCTTGAATATTTTTGTTGCCACACCTTACCTTCTCTTGTTACTGTAACTTCACAAGCTTCTGATAATGCATTAACAACTGATGCCCCAACACCATGAAGCCCTCCGGATACTTTGTATCCTCCACCACCAAATTTTCCACCAGCATGTAGCACTGTCATGATAACCTCAATAGTCGATCTTCCAATCTTTGGATGTATTCCTACTGGCATACCTCTCCCGTTATCTACTACAGTAATAGAATTATCTTCATTTATCGTAACTTCGATATGGCTACAGAATCCTGCTAATGCCTCATCAATACTATTATCAACAATTTCATAAACTAAATGATGAAGTCCTCTTGAGCTTGTAGTCCCTATGTACATACCCGGTCTTTTTCTTACCGCTTCTAAACCTTCTAAAACCTGAATCTGACTTTCATCATAACTTTGCTTATTTTCTGTCAAGACATATTCCTCCTTAATCTTTTATATATATAAACTAAAGGCTAAATATCGGACTTAAGGATTATAATCAATATTCGTTCTCTTTGTTAATGTTGACGATGAAATTGGTGATAAATAAACCTTACTCATCTTATTAACTTCAGCTATAACAAATGATTTTGGGCTCTCCTTAGAAATTTTTTCAACAAATCCATCTTCTTCAGCCATTCTTAAAAAAGATATGGTATCTGAACTATACATAGAATTATGTATATCAAATATTCCTATGACATCTTTTATTGGTACTACTACATTCTCTCCTAAATGTAAAAACATACTATTTCCTCCTTGTAAGTAAGATTTAAATGCTTTATTCAATCCAACTTATTCTCCTAAAGACAGAATTTCCTTACGAGTTTACAATTTCTCCATTCTTAACTTTAAAGACTTTTGCCTTTTCGTCTAAATATTCATATAAATCTTCTATACCAGTACATGTAATAATAGTCTGTATCTGTCCTATTGTACTTAAAATATATTTTTTTCTATTAAAATCTAGTTCTGATAATACATCATCTAAAAGTAAAACTGGAAATTCTCCTGTAAGCTCTTTTATTATTTCTAGTGATGAAAATTTCATAGTTAATACTGCCGTTCTCTGTTGTCCTTGGGATCCATAGCTCTTAGTATCAATATCGTTTATATAGACAAAAAAATCATCCCTATGTGGACCAATGGATGTTATTCCTCTATCGCAATCCTTACTTCTATTTTTTTCTAATAGCGTGTAAAAATTTTCTTTAATATTTTCTAAGTCCTTTATAGTACTAATATACTTAAAATTTATTTTTTCTTTTCCCGATGTGATATCAGAGTGTATTTTTTCAGCATACTTGTTTAAACTTTCAATGTATTTAATTCTATCCCTAATTATATTATATCCAAATTCAACCAATTGCATATCATATATTTCCAACATTTCACTACTGGTATTTCTATTTCTTAAAAGTATATTCCTCTCATTAAGGACTTTATTATATTGAACTAGATTATAGTAATACTTAGGATTTAACTGACATAATTCCATATCAATAAATTTTCGTCTTACTCCAGGAGAATCTTTTATTATTCTAAGATCCTCCGGAGAAAACATCACAACATTGAAATTCCCAAATAATTCGCCTATTTTTTTTATTTTTATTTTATTAATCCTTATGGATTTTTTTCCGTCCTTAAGAATGCTTATATCTATCCTTTTATCAAGTCTTTCTCTACCTACATCAACACTTATAAATGCATGCTCACCATTCCAATTAATAAGTTCTTTATCTTTTGATGTTCTATGAGATTTTGCAAAAGCACAGTAATATATAGCTTCTAGTATATTAGTTTTTCCTTGAGCATTATCTCCCATGAACACATTAACATTAGGACATAATTCAATATCTAATGCATTATAATTTCTATAATTAAGCATTTGTAGTCTTTTAATAAACATCTTAAACACCCATAATATTATAACATATATAAACTTTTAATAGCTAATTTAAAAAAATAGCCTTTACACTACCTTAAAAGTTTCACCATTAAATTCTACAATGTCACCTCTATATAATTTTTTTCCTCTTTGAGTACAAACTTCACCGTTTACTTTTACTAATTCATCTAAAACATACATTTTAGCTTCTGAACCTAATGATGCTGCCCCACAGAATTTTAAGAATGAATCTAATTTTATAAATTCAGTTTGAATTTTAACTTCCATAGTTTTATCTTTCTTGCATATATATACGTTTATTATGCAAGTTCCTCCTATCTTACTAATCTAACAGGTAAAACTAAATATTTTGAATTATTCATATTTTTTCCTTTTATTACACAAGGAGTTATACCTGATGTCATTTCCATGACAATTTCATCTTCTTCCATAATCTTAAGAACATCCAATAAATATCTTGAGTTAAATGCAATTTGAACCCCTTCTCCTTGCAGACTTATCGCAACTTCTTCTCTTACTTTTCCCAATTGAGAATTAGAAGTGATAATTAAAATGTCTTCTTGTACATCTAATTTGATTAAGTTACTATTTCCATCTTTAGCCATTAAAGAGGCTCTTTCAATTCCATTTTGCAGTTCTTGCTTTTTAACATTAACAATTAGTTTATGTTCTTGAGGTAAAAGTGAATTATAATTTACAAATTTACCTTCTAGTAATCTTGAAATTACTTTTGTAGTTTTTAAATTAAATAAAATATGATTGCTTGTGAAGGTAATTTCAACCAAATCTGAATTATCTTCTAAAATTTTAGATACCTCATTTAAAGTTTTTCCAGGAATTACGACTTCTATGTCATTATCTATATCTAAAAGTTCATTTCTGATGGCCAATCTATATCCATCTAATGCAACTAAGTTTAATTGTTTATCTTTTACTTCAAAAAGAATACCTTGAAGTATTGGTCTTACTTCATCTTGAGCAATAGCAAATGAAGTACCTTTTATCATATTTTTTAATAGATTTTGTGGAACTTCAACTTTTAAATCCTCGTTTATTGTTGGTAACATTGGATAATCACTTGGATTCATGTATACCAAGTTAAATACTGACTTTTCACAAGTAACTTGTATTAAATCATTATCAGCTATTTCTATTTTTACATCTGAGTTTGGTAGTTTTCTAATAATCTCACCAAATAATCTAGCATCTAAGACTATTTTTCCAGCTGTAGTAACTGTAGCTTCTACTTTAGTTTCAATACTTACATCCATGTCTGATCCAATAAGTGTTAAACCTTCATCATTAGCCTCTATGTAAATACCTTCTAAAATTGGCATTGTAGTTTTTCCAGTTATAGCCTTAGTTACTATAGAAATACCTTCTTGTAATTTTTGTTTTGAACATATGAAATTCATAAGACAACCTCCTAAAGTTATGCACAGTTATGCACATAGATTTATAGACAATATATATAGATAATATAATATAATTATTAATAATAATAGTAGTAGGGCATGTGGATATGTGGATAACTATCATAAACACTGATTTTTTCTATGTTTATAAGAAAAAAATACTGTGGATAAGTTGGTGACAAATTTGAGCACTTATCCACAATATCCACACACTAATAATTTTTAAAAAGATATCCACCTATTATTCACAGGTTATTATCAACAGGTGTGGATAACTTTATTTTTGAGTTATTTTTTTAGTTATGTCATCTATTGTACGTTGCAGGCTTTCATCGCTTTTTAAGCCTTCAGAAATCTTTTCATAAGCATGAATAACCGTTGTATGATCGCGTCCTCCAAATTCTTCACCTATCTTAGGAAGGGACATATCTGTAAGCTTTCTGCTTAAATACATGGCTATTTGTCTAGGGTATGCAATATTTCTTGTTCTTCTTTGAGATTTTAAATCTTCTACTCTTAAATTAAAATAAGCTGCTATTACATCTTGAATAAGATCAATAGTAATATTTTTATTTTGCTTATTTGAAATAATATCTTTTAATGCTTCAGTTGCTAAATCAACGGTAATTTCTCTATTGGTTAGAGAAGAGTACGCAACTATTCTTATTAGTGCACCTTCTAACTCTCTTATATTAGATTTAATTTTTGTAGCAATATAAACCATAACTTCATTTGGAACGTTTAATTTTTCTACATCGGCTTTTTTCTTTAATATAGCCATTCTAGTTTCAAAATCAGGCGCTTGTATATCAGCTATGAGCCCCCATTCAAATCTAGAACGAAGTCTATCTTCAAGTGTTGGAATCTCTTTTGGTGGCCTATCAGATGATAGAATTATTTGCTTATTAGCATCATGTAGAGTATTAAATGTATGGAAGAATTCTTCTTGCGTTCTTTCCTTACCAGCAATGAATTGAATATCATCGATTAAAAGAACATCTACACTTCTATACTTAGTTCTAAATTCCTCGTTTTTATCATCTTTAATAGAATTGATAAGTTCATTAGTAAATTTTTCAGAAGAAACGTAAACTACTTTAGCGTTTGGGTTTCCTTGAAGTATGTAATGACCTATTGCATGCATTAAGTGAGTTTTTCCAAGTCCAACGCCTCCATAAATAAATAGAGGGTTATAAGCTTTAGCTGGCGATTCTGCAACAGCTAAAGATGCAGCATGAGCAAATCTATTACTGTTACCGATAACAAAAGAATCAAAGGTATATTTAGGATTTAATGTACTTGACATTTCATCGCTTACAGTAATGCTCATTGAATCTTTATGGCTTTGCTCGCTTGAATCTGCTGGTGTATTAGAATTAGCTTCTTGGATCTCTGATTCAGTAAGAAATTCAACATTGTACTGCTTAGAGCAAGCTGAATATATTGAGTTTATTACTAAATCTTTATATCTTTTTTCTAATATATCTTGAGTGAAGACATTAGGAACACTGATTTTAATAGTATTGGATGAAATTGATATAGGCTCACAACTTTTGATCCAGGTATTAAAACTAACTTCAGACATCTCGCCTTTAATAATATTTAGGGTATTTTCCCATATTTTTTTTAAATCAGTTTCCATATAGCTTATCCTCCAAAAAAAATTATAAACAATTTAGTCACAGGTTAGTCACAAAGTTATCAACAGAGACAAGCTGCTGTTAATAAAGTGAATAAAAGTTATTCACATGTTGACAAATATGTAGATAACATAATTATAATATATTTATCCACAGATATGATATATGTAATTTTAAACAATAAAAAAAGTGCATAAAGCCAGTAAATTCGACAATACTACATACTGTATAACAAAATATCAAATAAATTTGAACAAGTTATACACAAAGATATCCACAATTGTGGATAAGTTGAGTTATTCACAAACTTATTCACACTTATGTTAATAATATCATATATACATGTGGATTTTCAATAAGTTATCCACAATTTTTAAAACTGTGCATAACTTTATCAACATGTCCACGTCATTTAATTCATATTGACACGAAAAAGGTAAGTATATATAATAATAAGGTAAATTTTAATTTAAGAAGATATAGTTTTTACTATAGAAATTTAGCTTAAAGGGGGTGCATTGTTAATGTTCATGACATACCAACCAAAAAAGAGACAAAGAAAAAAGGAACATGGATTCAGAAAGAGAATGTCTACTGCATCAGGAAGAAACGTTCTTAGAAGAAGAAGACAAAAAGGTAGAAAAAAATTAACAGCATAAGGGCCGCAGATGTGGCCTTTTTCTGCATATGCAGATAGTTAAGGAGCGTATAATATTACTTATGATATATAAATTAAGAAAAAACGCAGAATTTAGACTTGTTTATAAAAGAGGAAAGTCCTATGCTAACAACTTATTGGTACTATATATTTTTCCTAATAAGAAGAATAAGGATGATAATAATCTTACTTATAATAAATTAGGGATATCTGTTAGTAAAAAAGTAGGTAATAGCGTAGTTAGAAGTAGAAGCAAGCGATTGATATATGAAGCTTATAGATTAAATTATCATGAACTAAAGCCAGGATATGATTATGTATTTGTAGCTAGAAGTGCTATAAAGGATAAAAAATATTCTGATGTGGAAGGGGCTATGAAAAATTTATTTAAAAAGGCAGGAATATATTTGTAATGAAAAAAGTGCTTTTGCAAATAATAAATTTATATCAAAAATATTACTCTCCAACAAAGCCTGCTAGATGTATTTTTATACCATCTTGTTCGCAGTATGCTATGGAATCAATAGAAAAATATGGTTCCATTAAGGGGAGTTGTATGGCTATCAAAAGAATTTTAAGGTGTAATCCTTTTAACAAAAACGGGGGATATGATCCTGTAAAATGAGGAGGTTATTTTGAATGTGGAGTGCTATAGTAAATGGAATGACTGCAGTCTTCAGTGCGTTGCATAATTTTATAGTATCTTTAGGGATACCAGAAAATAAAGAAGGTCTTTCTTATGTATTAGCGATTTTTATATTTACATTAATAATAAGATTGCTGATTTTACCACTAAATATTAAGTCTACTAGGTCAAATGCAAAAATGCAGGAAATACAACCTGAATTAAAGAAGATCCAAGCAAAGTATGCTAATGATCCTCAAAAAATGCAATTAGAGACTTCAAAACTGATGAAAGAAAATAATGTAAGTATGTTTGGAGGATGTCTTCCTGCATTATTACCATTACCTATATTATTTGCTTTATATTATGTATTTAGAAATATACAGCCAACTGATGGTGCTGATTTATCTTTCTTATTCATAAATAATGTATTTGCTATGCCAACAAACATGTTTAACTTTACTTCAATAATACTTGGTATATTTGCTGCATTAAGTACTTATATACCATCATTATTATTAAGTAAGTCAATGGCTAGCAATACTGAAGATAGCCCAATGAATATGGCAACAATGAACATAGTTATGGCGGGAATGATGGGCTTCATGGCACTTCAATTTCAACCAATACTAGTTATTTACTGGATAATTGGAGGTATTATTCAATTAGTTCAAACATATTTTATTAATTATTTGCCAGCTAAGAAAAAAGCTGAAGAAAAAGCTAAACTAGAAGCAGAAAAAAAGGTATATGCACCAAAGTCTAAAAAGAAAAAGAAATAAGTTAATACTTATAGGTGGTGAATAGACTATGAAAACAATAGAAGTCAATGGTAGAACTGTTGATGAAGCTTTAGAAACTGCTTTAAAGGAATTAAAGGTTGATAAAGATAAAGTAACTGTAGAGGTAATTGATGAAGGTAGTAGAGGTTTTTTAAATCTTATAGGTGCAAAACCAGCTAGAATCAAGGTTACTATTAAGAGAAATGCTGCAGAAGATGCCAAAGAATTTTTACATGATGTGTTAGAAGCTATGGGAATAAATGCAGAATTAGAAATTAAAGAAGAAAAAGGATTACTATCTATCAATATTAGTGGTGATAAGATGGGATTAGTTATTGGATATAGGGGGGAAACCTTGGATTCATTACAATATCTTACTTCTTTAGTTGTTAATAAGAATCATGAAAATGAATATATGAGAGTTTCTTTAGATACAGAACATTATAGACAAAAAAGAGAAGAAACTTTAATAAGGTTTGCGCAAAAGATAGCATATAAGGTTAAGAAATCTGGAAGACCTTATAAATTAGAACCAATGAATCCATATGAAAGAAGAATAATTCATTCTGCTTTACAGGAGTATAATGATATAAATACTTATAGCGAAGGTGAAGAGCCATTTAGAAGAGTAGTTGTAAGTATTAAAAGATAGTGAAAAAAGGTGCCGTTTTGGCACCTTTTTTCATTTTTTGTTTTTTTGACTTATATAAAATAGTCTTGTAAAATGAATATTAGCTAATTTAGGGTATAATAACTAATAAAATATATTCTAAGGAGGATATATAAATGCGAGATTTTGATACAATATGCGCTATTGCTACACCTATTGGTGAAGGTGGTATTGCAATAATAAGAGTTTCAGGTGAAAATGCATTAGAAATAGTATCTAAGGTATTTAGAGCTAAAAGTGGAACTGATATAAAGAACATGAAATCATACACTATGAAATATGGACATATTTATGATGGTGATGACCTTATAGATGAAGTAATAATAAGTTATATGAAAGGACCTAGAAGCTTTACAGCAGAAGATGTAGTTGAAATAAATTGCCATGGTGGAGTAGTTTCAACAAATAAGGTTCTAGAAAGCATAATTAAAGCTGGGGCAAGAATTGCTGAACCAGGAGAATTTACCAAGAGAGCTTTCTTAAACGGAAGAATTGATTTATCACAAGCAGAAGCTGTTATGGATCTTATAAGAGCTAAGACAGATTTATCTATGAAGTCTGCTTTAATGCAAAGTTCAGGGTATTTATCAAGACATATCAATAAATTAAGAGAATATATGCTTAATGTAATGGCTTTAGTTGAGTTTGCAGTAGATTTTACAGAGGATGATGAAGAAATAGATCCAAGTATCCCTAAAAACGTGGAAAAAAGCTTAAAGAGTGGTATTGAAGAAATGGAAGTGCTACTTAAAGGAGCAGATGCAGGAAAGATTATTAGAGAAGGATTAAGCTTAGCCATTGTAGGTAAGCCAAATGTAGGAAAGTCTTCTTTGTTAAATGCATTGCTTAGAGAAAAGAGGGCAATAGTTACTGATATAGCTGGTACAACTAGAGATATCATAGAAGAGTACATAAATTTAGATGGAGTGCCAGTAAAAATTATAGATACAGCAGGTATCAGAGAGACAGAAGATGTTGTAGAAAAGATTGGTGTAGAAAGATCTAGAGAAAAGTTAGAAGAAGCTGACTTAATATTATTAGTAATGGATTCATCACGAGAAATAAGTGAAGAAGATAAGGAAATAATAGAGCAAGTTAAAGGTAAGAAAACAGTTTTAATATTAAATAAAATTGATTTAGAGCAAAAACTTGATGAAAAATATATCAAAGATTTTGAAAATATAATCAGAATATCTGCCAAGGAAGAAATAGGATTAGATGAACTAAAGCAAAATATAAAAGATTTATTCTTTAGCGGAGCTATTGAAACAGAAAGTCTTATAATTTCTAATTCAAGACATAAGCAGGCATTGATAAGAGCATTGGAAAATGCAGAAGAAGCATTGGTAAGAGTACAAAGAAATGAATATTTAGATTTAATTTCAATATATGTAATGTCTTCTTTAAAAGCATTGAACGAAATAACAGGTAATGAATTAGAAGAAGATTTAGTTAATAAAATTTTTGGCGATTTCTGTGTAGGAAAGTAGGAGAAATAAGAAATGAAACATAAATATAAATACGATGCAGGAGAATATGATGTAATTGTTGTTGGAGCAGGTCATGCAGGGTGTGAAGCATCACTTGCTTCAGCAAGAATGGGATTAAAAACATTAGTATGTACTATTAATTTAGATTCTATAGGATTAATGCCTTGTAATCCTAATATAGGAGGAACTGCTAAAGGTCACTTAGTTAGAGAAGTTGATGCTTTAGGAGGAGAAATGGGGGTAAATATTGATCATACATTTATCCAATCAAGAATGCTTAATACATCAAAAGGTCCGGCAGTACATTCTTTAAGAGCACAAGCTGATAGAAAGAAGTATCAAGAAAGAATGAAATCTATCTTAGAAAAGCAAGAAAACTTAGATGTAAGACAATTAGAAGTAATAGATATTGAAGTTGAAGATGGAAAAGTAGTTGGTGTATTAACTAGAAATGGTGCATTCTTCAAATGTAAAGCTGTAGTACTTACTACAGGAACATATTTAAGAGCTAAGATAATTATTGGGGAAACTACATATAATAGTGGACCAAATGGATTAGCAGCAGCCAATGAATTAACACAAAGTTTAATGGATTTAGGAATTTCTACAAGAAGATTTAAAACTGGAACTCCAGCAAGAGTTAATATGAGATCTATTGATTTTTCTAAAATGGTAGAACAACCAGGTGATGATAAAATTGTACCATTTTCATTTATGCATGATAATGTGGATAGACCACAGGTATCTTGTTGGCTAACTTATACAAATGAAGAAACTCATAATATAATAAGAGATAATATTGATAGATCACCTATGTATAATGGATCTATTGAGGGGGTAGGCCCAAGATATTGTCCATCAATAGAAGATAAGGTAATGAAGTTCCCAGATAAGAATAGACATCAAATATTTATTGAACCAGAAGGAGAAGATACATTAGAAATGTATGTAGCTGGTATGTCATCATCATTACCAGAAGAAGTACAAATTCAAATGTATAGAACATTAGAAGGGTTAGAAAATGTTGAAATAATGAGAACAGCATATGCCATTGAATATGATTCAATAGATCCAACGCAACTTAAATCTACATTAGAATTTAAAGCAATAAGTGGATTATATGGAGCTGGACAATTAAATGGAAGTTCTGGATATGAAGAGGCAGCTGCACAAGGATTAGTTGCAGGGGTAAATGCTGCACTTAAGGTTCAAGGAAAAGATCCAATGATTTTAACTCGTTCTGATGGATATACAGGAGTTTTAATTGATGACTTAGTAACTAAAGGAACTAATGAACCATATAGAATGATGACTTCAAGAGCTGAATATAGATTAATTTTAAGACAAGACAATGCTGACTTTAGATTAACTGAAATAGGAAGAGCTGTAGGATTAGTTTCAGATGCTAGATATGAAAGATTCCAAGAAAGAAAAACAGCTGTTGAAAATGAAATAGAAAGACTTAAAAACTTACAAATAACAAATAAGAAAGAAGTTAATGAATTTTTAGTAAGTTTAGGCTCAGCAGAACTTAAAAAGCCTATAAGTATGTATGAGTTAATTAAGAGACCAGAAGTTGATTATTTCTCATTAGCACCTTTAGATCCAGAAAGACCAGAACTTAAAGAAGATATTGGTGAACAAATGAACATTATTTCTAAGTATGAAGGATATATAGAAGCACAAATGATTCAAGTAAACCAATTTAGAAAATTTGAGAAAAAATTATTACCTGAAGATATAAATTATAATGATGTTAAGGGTCTTAGAATAGAAGCTATTCAAAAATTAGAAAAGATTAGACCAGTAAGTTTAGGGCAAGCTTCAAGAATTTCAGGAGTTTCTCCAGCTGATATTTCAGTTTTAGTAATTTACTTAGAAAATCAAAGCAAAAAGAAAAATAAGGAGGTCTAATATGAGATTTTTTGAAGAATTAAAAATAGCAGCTAATGATGTAAATCTTGAATTAAGTGAAAAGCAATATGAGCAATTTATTAAATATATGAGACTTGTTCAAGAATGGAATGAAAAAATAAATTTAACAGCCATAACAGAAGATGAAGAGTTTATTAAAAAGCATTTTATTGATTGTATAAAGGCATTTAAGTCTAAAGCTATAGCAGAAGCTCATACGATAATAGATGTAGGGACAGGTGCTGGTTTTCCAGGAATACCTATAGCTATTATGCATCCAACTGCAAAAATAACTCTTTTAGATTCATTAAATAAGAGAATTAACTTCTTAAATCTTGTAATTAAAGAGTTAGGACTAACTAATGTTACAACAATTCACTCAAGAGCAGAAGATGGAGCAAGAAATCCAGAACTTAGGGAAAAGTTCGATGTGGCTACTTCTAGAGCAGTAGCAAATATGGCTGTATTATCAGAATTTTGCATGCCATATGTAAAGAAAAATGGGCATTTTGTTGCTTTAAAGGGGCCAGCTATAGAAGAAGAATTAGAAAATGGAAAAGCAGCTATTAAAATATTAGGTGGAGAGCTTAAAAATATAATAGAAGTATCTATCGAAGGAACAGATTTAAGACATAATATAGTTGAAGTATTAAAAGTTAGGGAATGTAATAAAAAGTATCCTAGAAAAGCTGGAACAGTAAATAAAAATCCATTAAAATAAAATGTTTTATAAATTCTATAGCACTTTCTTTTTAGTAAGCGCTATAGAATTTATAACAATAATATAAAATGGTTAATAAATTATTGTTTTTATACCTAAAAATCAATAAAAAAGGTGGACACTAGCGTGTCCATTTTTTAAATTAAGGCTAATTAAATTTTTATATACAAGTATATAAAAAATTACGGAAGTGATTAACTGGTGAAGCGTTAATTTTTAATTTGCATATGGGTTAATTTCAAAATAGATTTTACAAATCTATTTTGAATTGTTTCACGTGAAACAATTTACCGAAATTTTATAGTGTCTGTACTTTTATTATGTAAAAAAACTATATATAATATAAAGAGGAGAGGGGGGATTAATCCCAGAAATTAGGGAGTTTTATGAAGAAGATATGTATTTTTAATCAAAAAGGCGGAGTAGGAAAAACTACAACAAATATTAATCTATGTGCATGTTTAGCTATGGAAGGATATAAAGTATTAACAATTGATATAGATCCCCAGGGAAATACTACAAGCGGATTAGGGTTAGATAAGAAAAATCTACAATTTTCTATGTATGATGTTTTAACAGCAGATGTACCTTTAAAGGATGTTATATTAAAAAGTGAATTAATACAAAACTTATACATAGCACCATCTACCATGGAATTAGCTGGTGCTGAAGTTGAAATAATAAATAAAGAAAATAGAGAAACAATATTATTAGAGCAAATAAAAACCGTAGAAGATCAATATGACTATATTTTTATAGATTGTCCACCATCATTAGGATTTTTAACAATAAATGCTTTAACAGCAGTAAATTCAGTGTTAATACCAATACAATGTGAATTCTATGCATTAGAAGGTGTTGGTCAATTAATGAATACCATAGGGTTAATTAAGAAGTCTTTAAACCCAGATTTAGATATAGAAGGCGTATTAATGACTATGTATGATTATAGGACTAATTTAAGTAATGAAGTATATTCTGAAGTTAAAAATTTCTTTAAAGAGAAAGTATACAAATCTACAATTACAAGAAATATTAGATTAGCAGAAGCACCAAGTTTTGGCCTGCCTATAATGCTGTATGATGAAAAATGTAAGGGTGCTGATGCATATAAGGCGCTTACAAAAGAGTTTTTAGATAGACAATAGAAAGGTGATATTATGAGTAAGAAATTTGGGCTAGGCAAGGGATTAAATGCTTTAATTCCAGACGAAGTATCTAATAATATTAATAGTAAAAAAGAAAACAATAAAGATGGAGTAGCACTTATTGATATTAACTTAATAAAAAACAATAATGAACAGCCAAGAAAATTATTTGATGATGAAAAAATATTAGAATTGGCAGAGTCTATTAAACATAATGGAATTATACAGCCTATTATATTAAGAAAAGTAGGTAATAATTATATTATTGTGGCAGGAGAAAGACGTTGGAGAGCTGCTAAGCTTATAGGAATAAAAGAAATTCCTTCAATAATAATGGATTTAACAGACAAGCAAGTTATGGAAATATCTTTAATTGAAAATATACAAAGACAAGATTTAAATTCAATTGAAGAAGCAAATGCTTATAAGAAGCTTATATCAGAGTTTAATCTGACACAGGAAGAGTTAAGTAAGAGACTGGGAAAATCAAGAACGGCTATAACTAATACCATGAGATTATTGAATCTTTCTGAAGGAGTAAAGCAATATTTAATTGAAGGTGTGATTTCAGAGGGGCATGGAAGAGCACTGCTTTCAATAAATGAGGCTAATCTACAGTGTGAAGTGGCACAAAAGGTTATCGATGATAAGCTATCAGTACGTGAACTTGAAAAATTTATAAAGGATTGCAAAGAAAAGAAAGTTGCTAAACCACATAAGAAAGAAAATGAAGAGTTAAATCCATACTACAAGGATATTACTGAAAGGTTACAAGGGTATTTTGGAACTAAGGTAAATATAAGCAATAAAAATAATAAAGGGAAAATAGAGATTGAATATTATTCATATGAGGACTTACAAAGAATATTAGATA
The DNA here is from genome assembly GCF_000436575.1 of Clostridium sp. CAG:265. Taxonomy (NCBI): domain Bacteria; kingdom Bacillati; phylum Bacillota; class Clostridia; order Eubacteriales; family Clostridiaceae; genus Clostridium; species Clostridium sp. CAG:265. The sequence continues at coordinate 11,433 of NZ_FR886575.1, read as the reverse complement.
TAATTAAGCTATAATGTTTCACGCGAAACATTGAAAGGGAGAAAATGAATAAATGGATAAGATATTAAATATTATTAATGAATATTCGATTTTTATAGTTTTAGGATTAGCAATAATCACGATACTATTATTTTTAATTACAATAGTATTAATGATATCAGTAAGCAAGGTTAATAAGAGATATAAAAAGATGATGCGTGGATCTAAAGGAAGAAGTATCGAGGAACTTATAAATAGTAATTTAGATAGAATTGAAGAAGCAGTACAAAACTCTCAAAAATCATTAGAAATCACCAATGGATTTGAAGAATCATTAAAAGGCTGTGTTAATAAAGTGGCAATAATGAGATATAAAGCTTTTGAAGATGTAGGAAGTGATTTAAGCTTTTCTATTGCACTTTTAGATTCACATAATGATGGTATTGTTTTAACAGGTATATATAGCAGACAAGATAGTACTACTTATGCAAAACCAATAGATAAAGGTATATCTAGATATGAATTATCAGAAGAAGAATTACATGTTTTAAATGAAGCAATGAGCAAAGAATAATATAAAAAAATCTGTATCAAACTTATTCAGTTTGATACAGATTTTTTTATTAATTTACAAAATAAGCTTATACCATTTGAAATAGAATCAGCTAAAGTCATAACAGTATATAACCTTGTATTTTGAAGTAAGGTAAAATCCATACAACCTGAAATATTTACAATACCTTTAATAGACATATTACCTATGGGTGGTAGGGATTTATTAAAGGCAGCACCAGGTGATAAAGGCTTGTTTTCAATAATTATCTTGCCTATATTATGAACTGAACCTAATGCAGCATCTATGGCAACTATATAGGGATTATTAAAATTGATTTTAATTTTATCTAATATAGTAAGTATATTGGTGGCATGAATAGGGCTTTCTAAAGAGCCATATACATATATGTTTTTGGGGATAATTGGTTTAAGTTTATAACCTATTAATGGACCCAAAGAATCTCCAGTACTTCTATCTGTGCCAATACATAAAAAAATTATGTCTCTATTATCATCGATAATGGGCTTTAAATTTTTTATGAAATATGCTTTAATCTCTGAACTTGAAGTGGGAGAAAAACCATCAATACAACACATATCTTTCATTTATTACCTCCTATAAATAATTTCAAAACAATTTCATTATTTATGAGTATGGGCATTAGAAAAACATAGTATTCAATGAAAAAAGATTTCTAATATAATTTATTTATTTTATTCAAACTATGGATAACGTATTTTATTTCTTCCATAGTATTAAAATAGCCGATACTGAATCTGACAGTTCCATTAGGATATGTACCGATGGTTTTATGAGCAAGTGGAGAGCAGTGAAGACCACTTCTATTGCTTATTCTAAAATCAGAATCTAAAATGTATGATAATTCACTTATATCTAATTTATCATGTGAAAATGATATACAAGTAGTTCCTTTTTCAGGTGATAAATCACCGTATATTTTATAGTTTGGTATATTAGATATTTCTTCTATAAGATATTTTCTTAGATAGCTATTATGTTCATATATGGTTTTAAGACCTTCTTTTCTAATAAATTTAAGGCCTTCGTTTAAGCCAACTATTCCTGGAATATTTAATGTTCCAGATTCAAATTTATCAGGTAGGAAGTCAGGTTGATTTAGTGCGTGAGAAAGACTACCAGTACCACCTAAGATAAATGGGAGGCATATTTCATTTAGCTCATCACTTATTATAAAACCACCAATACCTTGTGGCCCAAGTAAACTTTTATGACCTGTAAAAGTTAAAGCACTTAAGTTTAACTCAGAAAAATCTACAGAAAGTACACCAGCACTTTGAGCGCTATCTAAAATAAAGAATATATTATTTTCTTTACAAAGTTTTCCGATTTCTTTTATAGGTTGAATAGTTCCTAAGACATTAGAAGCATGAGTTAGAATGATAAGTTTTGTATTAGGTTTTATTAAAGTCTTAATACTTTCTACATTAATTATGCCTAAGCTATTTGCTTCTGTTATATCTAAGTCAATAATATTAGATTTTTTTAAGTTCCATAGAGGTCTTATAACAGAATTATGCTCTATAGAAGATGTAATTACATGGTCTCCTTTTTTTAATATGCCATTTATAAGTATATTAAGGGATGAGGTTATATTATTAGTAAAGATAACATTTTCTATCTTAGGAAAATTAAAAAATGAAGCGATGTTTTCTCTTGTATCAAAGACATATCTATTTGATTCCAAAGCATTGGTATGATTAGAACGTCCACTATTTCCACCAATATTAGCTAAGAAATTATATATAGAATCACATACCGCTTTAGGCTTAGGAAAAGAAGTACTAGCATTATCTAAATAAACATTCATAAAAAACTCCTTAAAGTATATTAATATAAAAAATCAAAAAATTTCCTTTATAAATTATAATAGAAGAAAAATTTAAAAAATCAATAGCAAAATATTTTGTATATATTGAAAAATAAGTATAATATACTATGGGTATTAAATAACTGTAAATATGCCATCAGGGAGTGATATAAAGATGAAATATTATATAATAGTATTTAAAAATACATTAGATGCTATGAGCGGAGAAAAAACTGTGAAGGAAATGGGATTATCATTTAGAATGATGCCTACACCAACCTCAATAACTCAAAGCTGTGGTTTATGTGTACGATTAGATGATGAAGAAGCAGTAAATAAAGTGATAAATGAAGGAAATATATCTTATAAGAATATATATAAGAGAGAAAATAATGAATATTCAATGGTAAGATAAATACTAAAAAGGAGGGGTAGGAAATGATAGATAAGTTTGACCTTGGAGATATAGTTGAAATGAAGAAGCAACATCCTTGTGGTAGCAAAGAATTTGAAGTGATTAGGCTAGGTGCTGATATAAAAATAAAATGTGTAGGTTGTGGGCGAATAGTGATGCTTCCAAGGGTAAAGTTCCAAAAAGAAGCAAAAAAGGTTATAAAATAAAGACAAATAAAATAAAAAAAACTTGAAAATAAATATTTATAGTGATAAAATTTTAAATTGTAATCCCTGCTACACAAAGTGTAGCCGTGAGTCCGAGGGGAGGAGGTGAAAATGATGAGAAAGTACGAAACTATATTTATATTACACCCATCATTAGATGAAGAGGCTGTTAAAGCTAACATCGAAAAGTTCAAAGGTGTTATAGAAAATGGTGGAGGAACTATCGAAAACGTAGATTTCTGGGGTAAGAGAAAACTTGCTTATGAAATTGCTAAAGTTAACGAAGGTTTCTATACTTTAATAAACTTTGAAGCTAACACTGAATTACCAAAAGAATTAGATAGAGTATTCAGAATTACTGATGGTGTTATAAGACACATTGTTGTTAAACAAGAAAACTAATTAGGTGGTGTTTTAAATGAATAAGGTAATACTTATAGGAAGATTAACAAAAGATCCAGAACTAAGATATACTCCTGGTAATGGAACGGCTGTTACCACCTTAACATTAGCGATTGATAATTACAACAGTAAGACTGGGGAAAAATCTGCTGACTTTATTCCTGTAGTAATATGGGGAAAGCAAGCTGAGAACACTGCTCAATACATGAGTAAAGGTAGTCAAATTGCTATAAGTGGTAGAATTACAACTAGATCTTATGATGCAAAAGATGGCACTAAGAGATATGTAACCGAAGTTGTTGCTGATACATTTAACGGTGTATCCTTCTTATCAAAAGGTAATGGAGGAAGCAATAACGGTGGTTCATTCAACGGTGGCGGTTCTGATTATTCACATTCTGCAGATGATGTATTTGGCGGAATGGGCTTTGATAATGACATGACTCCAGTAGATGATGGAGATATGCCATTCTAAGGAAATATCTAATTTTATAAAAAAGGAGGTAAGACAGATGAGAGATATGAAAAGAAACGGAAAAATGAGAAGATCTAAGAGAAAAGTATGTGCTTTCTGTGTTGACAAAGCTGAATCAATAGATTACAAAGATGTTAACAAATTAAGAAAATTCGTTACTGAAAGAGGTAAGATTCTTCCAAGAAGAATTTCTGGAACTTGTGCTAAGCACCAAAGAGAATTAACTTCTTCAATAAAGAGATCAAGAAATATAGCTTTATTACCATTCACAACTGAATAGTAATAAGTTTAGGAGTCCCTGATTTTTCAGGGGCTTTTATTTTTTTACAAAAAAATAAAATATTTACATATTATGTAACTGATAAGTCTATTTAGTTGCATAAATTATAAAATATTATTAAAATAAATATACAAGGGTATAAGGGAGGGGGAAGTTGTGAAAAAAGAAGAGTTAAATATTATGGCTAATATGAAAATGATAGAAGAGCTTAAGGCAAATTTATTATGTATAATAGGTGAATTATATTCTCTTTTAGCAAGAGGAAGTAGTGCAGCTCAAGATGCTATTTTAAATTGTATTTCTGGGGCCATTTTAATATTATATGTATTAGCACAAAAATTAGGGTATAGCTGCAATGAAGTAGATGATGATATGAGTAAAAAATTAAAAATTGGCATAAATGAAGGCCATTCATATGAAAAAGAGGGGAAAAATCTAAGTAAGCTTCAAAATCACCTTAAAAAAAGGTATTAATATAAAATTAGGAGGCTTTTAATGAAAGAAAGGCTACAAAAGTATGATATTTTTTTAATATGTGCTGTAATAATTTTAGCAAGTATTATTTCTTTTTACACATATAATTTTTTTCTAGCAACTATTTTTTTAGTAATACTGCTATATGTTATTTTATATGAAACGATAAATATAAATAATACAAATGATCAGTCAAGTTTAATAACTTCCAAAATAAAGCTTAATATAAATGATAATATTTCAGATATGTCATACCCCATTGCTTTAATACATGAAAATGGTGAAATCATATGGGGTAATAAGAGATTTAAAAAAGAATTAAGCAATAAAGATATAGAAGAACAAAATATCTTATCTATAGCAAGAGATTTAGACTTACAGAAATTATTAAAGTGTGATAAAGATTTAAAACAGCGAGTTAAAATTAAAGAAGGATTTTACAGTGTATATGCAAATCAAATAAAATATGATGAAGATAAAGAAGATAATTTATATATAGTTTATTTTATTGAAGTGAGCAACTTAAGAGACTTGTATGCTACAAAGGAAAGCATAGTACTTATAGAAGTAGATAACTTATCAGAAGCTTTGGAAAGAACTGAAGAAAATAACAGACCTATGCTTGTAGCAGAAGTGGAAAAAGCCATAAATGCATATGGACAAAAGCTTAAGGCTATGATTGTAAAATATGAATCAAATAAGTATGTTTTATCAGTACAAGATAAGTACATAAATGATGAAATAAATTGCAAATTTGATATACTAGAAAAAATATCAGGCATTGATATAGGAAATAAGTTAGAAGTTACCTTAAGTATAGGTGTTGGAAGAGGCGGAGTATCACCTCAAGAAAACTATAACTTTGCAGTAATTGCTAAGGAGTTAGCCTTAGGAAGAGGTGGAGATCAAGTAGTTGTAAAAAATAATGATAAAATCCACTTCTTTGGTGGAAATACAAGAGAACTTGAAAAGAGAACAAGAGTTAGAGCAAGGGTTATATCCCAAGCAATTAAGGAATTAATTTTTGAAAGTAGCAATGTATTTATAATTGGTCATAAGAATCCAGATATGGATTGCTTAGGAGCATCAGTAGGCCTTTGGACTACTATCAAACAATTAGGAAAGAATTGCAATATAATATTAGAACAGGACATTAATGCCATAGAATACTATCTAGAACAATTAAAAAAGGATAGTGCATATGATAATATGTTTATCACTGGTGAAGAAGCAGAAAAATATATAAATGATAAAACACTTTTAATAATTGTTGATGTTCATAATAAAGGCTATGTTAAAAATATAGATTTAGTTGAAAAGATTAATCGAAAAATAATTATAGATCATCATAGAAGAAGCCCGGATATTATTGAAGGTGCATTATTAAATTATATTGAAGTGTATGCTTCATCAACTTCAGAAATGGTAACAGAAATAATACAATATATACTTAAAAAGCCTATTATCAAGCCTTTAGAGGCAGAAGGACTTTTAGCTGGTATTGTTATGGATACAAAATGCTTCCAGTTTAAATCAGGTGTAAGGACTTTTGATGCAGCAGCATTTTTAAGAGAATTAGGAGCAGATACTTTAGAAGTTAAAAAGATGTTTGCTGATAGTTTTGAAGATTACTTAGTTATAGCTGAAACAATTAAGAATGCAGAAGTGGAAAATAATCTTGCCATAGCTGTATGCCCAAGTTCTTCATCTAATACAGTAATTGTTGCCAGAGCAGCTGATGAACTTTTAAATATATCAGGGATAGATGTATGTTTTGTTTTAAGTGAATCAAATGGAAGTGTTGCCATAAGTGGGCGTTCTGTTGGAGATATTAATGTGCAAGTTGTATTAGAAGAAATAGGAGGTGGAGGTCATATGAATATGGCAGGGGCTAAGTTAAATATGCCAATGGCTGAAGCATTAAGCCTTCTTAAAGAATCTATAGCTAGAAATATTAAAGAATAAAAAAGTTCATTATTTTAACATAGAGCTATTAAGAAAGAGTAAAATTATAGATATAATTATAATAAAAAAGACAATAAAGAATAAAACTTTAAAGGATAGGTGCATAATATGAAAGTTATATTACTACAAGACGTTAAAAAATTAGGTAAAAAAGGTGATGTTATAGAAGCATCAGATGGATATGCAAGAAATTATCTTTTCCCTAAGAAATTAGCTATGGAAGCAACTGCTAATGAATTACATGTTCTTAATGTAAAGAAAGAAAATGAAAGAAAGAAAAAACTTGCAGAATTAGAAGAAGCTCAAAAGTTAGCAGCTGATTTAAAAGGTAAGGAAGTTAATATTGAAGCTAAAGCAGGAGATGGTGGAAGATTATTTGGTGCAATAACTAATAAAGATATTGCAGAAGCTATAAATAGCAAATTCAATTTATCAATAGACAAGAAGAAAGTTGTTGTAGGTACAATAAAAGTTGCTGGAGGATATGATGTTGAAGTTAAATTATATCCAGAAGTTTCAACAAAGATGAAGGTTGTTATTGTTCCTAAACAATAAGGAGGACTAAATTTGAATTCATTTAATGAAAAATTAGATTTTAAAAATATATTAGATAGTGATTTACCTTTAGAAGCAAAAGTAAATGTACTTTTTGATATATTAAAAAATGTTCTTGATGAAGGTGCAATAAGAGCAAGGACAGTAAGATTTAAATTGCAGAAATATATTAATTCCACAGATATAAATGAAAGAATATATGCTCTAAATGTTATTGCATCAGATGGAAATGGAGCAAAGATAGTTCCAAATGATAGTGAAGCAGTAGAGGTTTTAGAAGACGTAGTATATTGGATATCAGAAAATATTGCTAAAAAGTATGTTCAAAATAAAATTGAAGTGGAAGTTGAAAAAGCTTTAGCTGAGAGACAAGATAAGTTTATGGATGAAATAAAATTATCTATCATGAAAAAGCAAAAAGGTATTGAAAACTCAAAAACTAATAGCAAGCTTGAAAGATTAGAAGCATTAGATGCTAAGAAGATTAATAAAAATGTAATGTCACTTTTAAGACCAGAAAAATTTGAAGAAATAGTCGGTCAAGAAAGAGCCATTAAGTCACTTTTATCCAAGATGGCATCACCTTACCCTCAACATATAATTTTATATGGTCCACCGGGAGTAGGAAAGACATCAGCAGCAAGACTTGCTTTAGAAGAAGCAAAGAAATTAAACTCTACTCCTTTTGATGAAGATTCAAAGTTTGTTGAAGTTGATGGTACTACTTTAAGATGGGATCCAAGAGAAATAACAAATCCACTTTTAGGTTCAGTACACGATCCAATTTATCAAGGAAGCAAGAGAGATTTAGCTGAAATAGGAGTACCAGAACCAAAGACTGGATTAGTTACAGAAGCTCATGGTGGAGTATTATTCATTGATGAAATTGGAGAATTGGATGATATTCTACAAAATAAACTTTTAAAAGTTTTAGAAGATAAGAGAGTTGAGTTTTCATCATCTTATTATGATCCAGATGATGAGAATATTCCTAAATATATAAAATACTTATTTGATAATGGAGCACCAGCAGATTTCGTGTTGATTGGAGCGACAACGAAGGAGCCGGGACAAATTAATCCAGCTTTAAGATCAAGATGTACAGAAGTATATTTTGAGCCATTATCATCAAAGGATATTGAAGGAATAGTTAATAATGCAGCTAAGAAACTTGAGGTAACACTAGAAGATGGTGTAGCACACTTAATAAGTCAATATACCATTGAAGGTAGAAAAGCTGTAAATATATTATCAGATGCTTATGGATATTCATTATATAATAAAGAAGAAGTAGAGCAAAAAGTAATTTCTTTAAAAGATGTTGAAGAAGTAATATCTATAGGAAGATATACTCCTTTTGAAATATTAAAGAATCTTGAAACTGGAGAAGTAGGCCACGTTTATGGTTTAGGTGTAAGTGGATTTCTAGGTTCTACAATAGAAATAGAAGCTACTGTATTCCATGCTAAGAAAAAAGGTGCTGGTACAATTAAGTTTAATGATACAGCAGGCTCTATGGCAAAAGATTCAGTATTTAATGCAGCATCAGTTATTAGAAAGATAACAGATAAAGATATTAAGGAATATGATATACATGTTAATGTCATTGGTGGAGGACAGATAGATGGACCTTCAGCAGGTGCAGCAATAACTATCTGTATAATCAGTGCTCTTTTAAACAGAAAGATACGTCAAGATGTAGCTATCACTGGTGAAATTTCCTTAAGAGGAAAGGTTAAGCCAGTAGGAGGAATCTTTGAAAAGATTTATGGCGCAAGAAGAAAAGGAATTAAGCTTGTTCTTGTACCAAAGGACAATGAAAAAGAAATTCCTTTAGGGCTTAATGATATAGAAGTAAGAGCAGTAAGCAATATTGAAGAGCTTATGGAAATAGTATTTGAATAAAAAACGAAGGAGCAATCCTTCGTTTTTTTAATAAATTGCTTGGTAGTTAATATATAAAATTTACTTTAAAAAGTACTACTTATGATAAGGGTAATATATTATAATAGTGTTATTGCAAAAAAACATTTGGAAGGAGGAATGCTTTATGGATGCACCTATGATGAGAAGCTTGCCACAAAGTATCGAAGCAGAACAGTCTGTTATTGGAGCGATGTTGATTGACAAGAATGCTATGGCTAAGGTATTTGAAAAGCTAGAAGAAGAAGACTTTTATAGAGATGGACATAAGGTCATATATAATGCCATTAAAGAAATGTACGCAAAAGATATGGCTGTTGATCTAGTTACATTATTAGAGCATCTTAAATCTGCGGATATGTTAGAGAAAGCTGGGGGAGTTACATATATATCAGAGCTTAGTGCTTCTGTTCCAACTACAGCTAATTTAAGTTCATATATAAAGATTGTTGAAGAAAAATCTACTTTAAGAAAACTTATAAAGACATCTACATCTATTATTGAAGAAAGTTATAATAATGGTGGTGATGTTGAGAAAGTAATAGATATTGCCCAAAAGAAAATTTTTGATTTGGCAGAAAATAAAGATTCTAAAGAGTATGAACCACTTTCATCAGTTCTAGAAAGAGGATTCATAGAAATAGAAAGACTGTTTAATAACAAGGGAGAAATAACTGGAGTTGGCTCAGGGATAAAGGATTTAGATGCCAAGACTTCAGGGTTCCAAAAAGGAGATATGGTTCTTATTGCAGCGAGACCTTCCATGGGGAAAACTACATTTTCACTGAATATTGCAGAAAATGCAGCATTGAAAGAAGGAAAAAGCGTAGTGATATTTTCACTGGAAATGTCAAAGGAACAATTGGCTTATAAGCTTTTATGTTCCCAAGCTAATATTGATATGCTAAAACTTAGAACAGGTAATTTAGATGATGATGACTGGGAAAGGATTGCCCGTGCTACAGGACCGCTTTCAAAAGCTAGAATTTACATAGATGATACAGCTGGTATTACAGTTATGGAAATGAGATCTAAATGTAGAAAGATTAAGATGGAGCATGGAATTGATATGATTCTCATAGACTACTTACAACTTATGTCTGGTAGCTCAGCAAGCGATAATAGACAACAAGAAGTATCAGAAATTTCTAGATCTATTAAGGCACTAGCTAAGGAAATGGAATGTCCAGTAATAGCGCTATCACAGTTATCTCGTGCACCTGAGCAGAGAGCTGACCATAGACCTATGCTTTCTGATCTAAGAGAGTCAGGATCAATTGAGCAGGATGCTGATGTTGTTATGTTCTTATATAGAGATGAATACTATAATAAAGAAACTGAACAAAAGAATATTGGTGAATGTATTATAGCTAAGCAAAGAAATGGCCCAGTTGGAACAGTTAAAATGGCATGGATTGGAGCTCACTCTAAGTTTGCAGATTTAGATTTAGTTCATTCAGAATAGATAGAAGAGGTGTGGATTTTAATGAAAAATAAGATGATTGGTTTTATAGGATGTGGAAACATGGGTAAAGCTATGTTAGGATCACTTATAAGTAGTGGAGAAATAAGAAAAGAAAATATAATAGTTTCAGCTAAAACAGAAGCATCTAAAGAAGTTATAGAGAAAGAATTTGCAGTAAAAGCAACTAATGATAATAAAGAAGTAGCAGCAAAAGCCAATATTATATTTTTAGCTGTGAAGCCTCACTTCTTTAAGGAAGTTATAGCAGAAATAAAAGATGTAGTAAGTAAAGATGCAATAATTGTATCTATTGCAGCAGGAATTACTATTGAACAAATAGAAGAGTATTTTGGTTTTGCGGTAAAAGTAATAAGGACTATGCCTAATACACCAGCTTTAGTTGGTGAAGGTATGTCAGCTATATGTAAAAATAAACATATTGATGAAGAGGAGTTAAAAGAAGTTTGTTCTTTATTTAATTACTTTGGCAAATATGAATTATTAGAAGAAAAAGACTTCCATGCCTTTACTGCTTTATGTGGTTCATCTCCAGCATATGTCTTTATGTTTATAGAAGCAATGGCTGATGCAGCAGTTAAGCTAGGAATACCAAGAGTTAAGGCATATAAGCTAGCAGAACAAAGTATATTAGGATCTGCTAAATTAGCCTTAGAAACAGGAAAGCATCCAGGAGAACTTAAGGATTCTGTTTGCTCACCAGGAGGAACAACTATTGAAGCAGTTTTAGAGCTTGAAAGGAAAGGCTTTAGAACTGCAGTTATCAGTGCTATAGAAAAATGTGCAGATAAATCAAAAACAATGTAATGAGCTAGTATTATCTAGCTCCTTTTTTAAAGTACAGGAAAGTATAAAATTTTCGATGGCTGAA
>NZ_FR886574.1:0-979 GCF_000436575.1 Clostridium sp. CAG:265 | reverse complement strand
TAGCAGCACCTAAAGTGTAAGCCCACATAGCGTTTTCGAATGCTATTGGTTGAGTAGATTTAACGATATCATAAACGTTAATTCCCTTTTCATCGCAAACAGCTTTAGCATCTTCTAATGTTTTCATTCCGTATTGCTCTAATACTGGAGTGATTTGTCCTATTCTTCTTTCATAACTTTCAAATAATGCCATGATTAAATTCCTCCTTACAATTATTCGTGTCTTGGATCGATTAATTTAACAGCGTCAGCAACTCTTCCGTATTGTCCTGCAGCTTTTTCTAATGCTTCGTTAGCATCCATTCCCTTAGCGATCATTTCCATCATCTTTCCAAGGTGAACGAATTTGTAACCGATTATTTCGTTATCTTCATCTAAAGCGATTTTAGTAACGTATCCTTCAGCCATTTCTAAGTATCTTGGTCCCTTAGCAATAGTTCCGTACATAGTACCAACTTGAGATCTTAATCCCTTACCTAAGTCTTCTAAACCAGCTCCGATTGGTAATCCACCTTCAGAGAAAGCAGTTTGAGTTCTTCCGTAAACGATTTGTAAGAATAATTCTCTCATTGCTGTATTTATAGCATCACAAACTAAGTCTGTGTTTAAAGCTTCTAATATAGTTCTTCCTGGTAATATTTCTGAAGCCATAGCAGCTGAGTGAGTCATACCTGAACATCCAACTGTTTCAACTAATGCTTCTTCTATTACTCCACCTTTAACGTTTAAAGTTAATTTACAAGCTCCTTGTTGAGGTGCACACCAGCCTATTCCGTGAGTTAACCCTGAAATATCTGATATTTGTGTAGCTTGTACCCATTTTCCTTCAACTGGAATTGGAGCACATGCATGATTAGCGCCTTTATTTACAACGCACATTTCTTCAACTTCTCTTGAATACATCATATATTGATTCCTCCCTAATTAATACTAGTTATAGCTTGTCTCATTTTTATATATGTAGACTAAGTACTTAACC